>JAFDMG010000008.1 GCA_019306045.1 Deltaproteobacteria bacterium
TAGGCGGCCACCGGCAGAATCCGCTTCTTGTCCTTGAGGATGGCCTCGGCCATCTGGACCGCCGAAGCCGAGGGGGCGTAAAAGGCGCTGCCGGTCTTCAGCAGGGAGACGATCTCGGCGCCGCCGTTGCGGGTGCGCTCGATGATGGCGTCGATCTTCTCCTGCGGCAGCAGGGCCGGCAGCGGGATGCCGGCGACGGTGGAATAGCGGGCCAGGGGCACCATGGAATCGCCGTGGCCGCCGAGGACGAAAGCGGTGACATCTTCCACCGACACGTTCAGCTCCATGGCAATGAAGGAGCGCATGCGGGCCGAGTCCAGCACCCCGGCCATCCCCATCACCTTGTTCTTCGGCAGGCCGCTGACCTGCTTGGCCACGTAGACCATGGCATCCAGCGGGTTGGTGACCACGATCAGGAAAGCGTCGGGGGAATGCTTGACCACCTGCTCGGTGACCCCCTTGATGATGCCGGCGTTCTTCTCCAGCAGGTCGTCGCGGCTCATCCCCGGTTTGCGGGCCAGGCCGGCGGTAATGATGACCACGTCGGAACCGGCGGTTTCGGCGTAGTCGTTGGTACCGATGATGCGGGCGTCGAAGCCCTCCACCGGCGACGCTTCGAAAAGATCCAGGCCCTTGCCTTGGGGCACGCCCTCGATGATGTCAACCAGGACCACGTCCCCCAGTTCCTTGGCCGCCGCCCAGTGGGCGCAGGTGGCGCCGACGTTGCCGGCCCCGACCACGGTGATCTTGTTTCTTGCCATGACTCTACCCCCTTTGTGCTAAATTAATTGACGTTGCGTTCTGTTTCTCTGGCTGATTGAATACTGTACACAATGGGTCGGCAAAAATCAAGGGCTTTTCCACCCTTGGCGGCAAAAACCGGCACCGGCGGCGGCCGGGCCGGGATCGAGACGGCAAAAACGGGCAACGGGCAGCAAAATCAGAAAATCAGAAGAGGGTGGCCAGGCGTTCGTTGGCCTTGCGCAGCCGCAGGCTCAGGAGGTGGGCGATGCCGTTGAGGAGCTTGGCGCCGATGACCGGCGTCCGCCGCAGCAGCTCCTCGTAGGATGCCCGGCTGAAACGCAGCAGCTCGGAATCCTCGAGGACCTTGACGGTCACCGAACGGGGGCTGCCGTCGACGAAAGCCATCTCCCCGACCACCGAGCCGGCCAGGAAGTCGGCGAGGATTACCGGCTTGCCGAGGAAAGCGGTTTTCTTCAGGGCCTCGAGGCGGCCGCTGAGAATATAGACCAGGTAGTCTCCCTGCTCCCCCTCGTGATAGAGGATGTCGCCGGCGGCGAACCGCAGGGGTTCCAGGTATTCCTTGAAGATCTCCCAGTCGGCGGCGCTCATGAAGCGGAAAACCGGGATGCGCGGGCAGGCGATGTTCAGGTCGATGGAGGTGGTGGACGCCGGCGGCATTATTGGCGCGCCTCCTGTTTTTTCTTCCGGTTGGCCAGGTTTTCGGCAATCTTGCGCCGCAGTTCCGCCATCAGGTCTTCGACACTTTTCTTCTGCAGGAAATCGTCAAACTGGCTGCGGTAATTGCGCACCAGGCTCACCTGCTCGACGATGACGTCGTAAACCATCCACTTGCCGTCCCGGTTGATCAGCTTGTAATCCACCGGGATCTCCTTGCCCTCGGTGATGATGGTGGTCTTCACCAGGGCCTTCTTGCCCCGGATCAACTCCTTGCCGTACTTGATCTCGATCTTTTGCTGGTTGTAGTCGTCGAGGCGGCCGATGTAGGTGCTCTGCAGCAGGTCGGCAAAGAGGGGCACGAACTCCTGCCGCTGCTTCGGGGTCAACTTGCGCCAATGGCGCCCGAGGGACAGCTTGGTGGTGTAGGCAATATCGAACTGCTCGTGGAACAGCTTGGTGAGCTTCTCCTCCAGCCGCTTCCTGTCCTTGAGGAAATCCGGATCGTTCAGCGCCTGGAGCACGTCGTTGATGCGGGCCTTGAGATACTCCTGGGGCTTTTGGGTGGCCGCCCCGCCCGGCCCCGCCGGCAGCAGCACCAGGACGGCAAAGGTCAGCAGCAGGGCAGTGATTTTCCCGTAACGTTTTCTCATCTGGCTTTCCTCATTCCTCGATCTTCTTTTTCCGTTGCTGAAAATAGGCGTTGCGCACGGCGACGTAGGGATCCAGCACCGCGGCGATCAGGCTCTCGTAGTCCCCCAGCCGCAGGGAAACGGCGTTGACTTTCTCGCCGGCGAACACCGCCAGCCCTTCCTCGGTCTCGCCGGCGAAAATCCAGGTGGTCGGCTTCAGGAAGTAGTCGCCCACCAGCCCCACGGTGCCCCGTACCGTCGAGGGACCGAAAACCGGCCACACCAGGTAGCAGCCGCTGCCGAGGCCGTAGACCGCCAGCGTCTGGCCGAAATCCTCGTCGTGGCTCGGCATGCGGTCGTAGGAAGCCGGATCCATGAGGCCGGCCAGGCCCACGGTGCTGTTGAGCAGAAAGCGGCTCAGCTCCTCCCCCGAGGCCCCGAACTTGCCCTGCAGCAGGCAGTTGACGAAGCGGATGGGGAACATGAGATTGGTGAAAAAATTGCGGATGCCGATCCGCACCGGCTGCGGCACCACGAACCGGTAGCCCCGGGCCACCGGTTTCAGCACCCAGAAGTAGAGCCGGTCGTTGAAGGTGAACATCGCCCGGTTGAAGCCTTCCAGGGGATCGGCCACGACCACGGCGTCGGCGTACTCGTCGTCGAACTCGTCGTCGTCCAGCTGCTCGAGCTGCTCGTCCTGGACCGGGGCGGCGGCCGCCGCCCGGCAGCGCCCGGCCGTCAGGGCCAGCAGGGCGGTCAGGGCCAGCAGGAGCAGCAACAGATGCCGCCAGCGGCCGCCAAATAAATTTCCCCGCCGGGCCTTAGCCGGCCCGGCCTGGCCGGTCGCCGCCGGCCTATTTAACCCCGCCGAAAACATACTTGCTGATCAGTTCCTCCAGGTCGATGGCTGATTCGGTCTCGGTA
Organism: Deltaproteobacteria bacterium; assembly: GCA_019306045.1. Classification (GTDB taxonomy): domain Bacteria; phylum Desulfobacterota; class Anaeroferrophillalia; order Anaeroferrophillales; family Anaeroferrophillaceae; genus JAFDMG01. The sequence continues at coordinate 2,976 of JAFDMG010000008.1, forward strand.
ATCCGGTCGCCGTCCTTGAGATACTCTTCGTCGCCGCCGGGAGAAATCTTGATATATTTGTCGCCGATGATCCCCTGGGTTTTCACCGAGGCGATAACGTCGGTCTGCAGTTTGACCTTGGGATCGATCAGCAGCTCGACAGTGGCCATTTCATCCTCGTCGAGGTAGATGCGGTTGACCTTGCCCACCGGCACGCCGGCGATTTCCACCTGAGCGCCCTCCTTGAGACCGGTCACCGAGTTGAACTGGGCGTAGACGTGGGTGAACCGGTTCCCCGGCATGATCACCCCCCCCAGGTTGATGGTCATGTAGGCAATGGCCAGAAAGCCGATGAGAATGAAAACTCCCACCACGAATTCCACGGAAAAATTTTTCTTTGCCATGCTGTTTCCTCATTGCTCGCCGCCGGCAAATCCCGGACTCGTCCGGGCCGGCGGCCGCCGCGGCGACGCCCGTCGGGCGTCCCCGGTTCAAATGCCCCGGGCGAACTCCTGGGCCTCGATTTCACTGGTATACATCTCGCCCATCACCCGCCGGATGAAGGCCTTGACCACCGGCTTCTGGCAGCGCTGCATGTCCTCGGGGGTGGCGCAGGCCTGGATGACCCCGTTGTGCAACAGGGCGATGTAGTCAGCCAGGTTGAAAATCTTGGGGATGTCGTGGCTGACGATGATGCTGGTATAGCCCAGCTTCTGCTGGGTCTGGTGGAACATTTCGTAGACCTCCCGGCTGCGGACCGGGTCCAGGCCGGTGGTCGGTTCGTCGAAAAGCATGATTTCCGGGTCAAGCTGCAGCGCCCGGGCCAGGCCGACCCGCTTTTTCATGCCGCCGCTCAGCTGGGCGGGGAACTTGTCCTCGCTGCCGCGCAGGTCGAGCAAATCAAGGGTGGCGTACACCTTGTCCTTTATCTTGGCCGCCGGCATCCGGGTGCGCTCCCGCAGCGGCAGGGCAATGTTGTCGAAAACGGTCATCGAGTCGAAGAGGGCCGCTCCCTGGAAAAGGACGCCGAAGCGGGTCCGCAGCTCCTTCAGGGCCCGGCCGCGCAGGCGGGCGACGTCCTGGCCCTCCACCAGCACCTGGCCGGAATCGGGAGTCACCAAGCCGAGAATGTGCTTGAGCAGCACGCTCTTGCCCTGGCCGCTCTCGCCGACGATCACCGTGGTCAGGCCGCGCCGGATGGGCAGGTTGACCCCCTTGAGCACCTCCTGGGCGCCGAAGGACTTGCGGATCTCCACCAGCTCGATGCAGCAGTTTTCACAGGTTGCCATGTTGCTCGTTTTCCTCAGCCAATTCTCCGGGCGGCGGCCGCCAGGCCCCGGGATGCCGCCGCTACAGCATCAGCGACGTGATCACGTAGTCAAACACCAGGATGGCCACCGAGGAGATGACCACCGCGTGGGTCGTCGCCCGGCTGACCCCCTCGGCCCCGTAGCCGTCGGCGTTCAGGTGCACCCAGTAGCCCCGGTCGGCGCAGATCCAGACGATGAGCACCGCGAAGCAGATGGACTTGGCGAAACACATCCAGATGTCTTCCATCATCACCGCTGACTTCATCGTCGCCAGGTAGGCCCCCTCGTTGGCCCCCAGCAGATGCACCCCCACCAGGTAGCCGCCGGCGATGCCCACCAGGTTGAAAATGGCGGTCAGCAGGGGCAGGGAAAAAACGCTGGCGACGAACTTGGGGGAAATCAGGAAGCGGTAGGGATCGATGGCCATACATTCCAGGGCGTCGATCTGCTCGGAGATCCGCATGATGCCCACCTCGGCACAGATGGCGGAACCGACCCGGCCGGTGACCATCAGGGCGGTGAGCACCGGCCCCAGCTCCCGGATCAGGCTGAGGGAAACCGCCGAGCCCAGGGCCCCCTCGGCTCCGTACATCTTCAGGGTGTGGTAGCCCTGGAGCCCGAGGACCATGCCGACAAAGGCCCCGGTGAAAAAAATGACCGTGAACGAGGTGGCGCCGATGACGTAGATCTGCTTGATGATCGGCGACAACTTGTAAGGGGGCCGGAAAATGCCGACCACGGACCAGAAGAAAAACATGCCGGCCCGCCCCAGGTCATTGACGATCTTCAGTGCCCGGGCACCGATCATTTCCAGCCAGGAAATCACGGAATACGCTCGCCTCGCCTTCCCGGCCGGCCCCGGCCGGGGAAAAAACACAACCCGCCGCCGCTGTTCAACGCCGCCGGCTCCGGGCTGCCGTTTGCCGCTTCAGGTACTATTAACTCCACATATATCAATTTGCGAATCTATCTTCATCAAAGTTTCATGTCAACAAAATAATCACCGGCTGCCGATGTTGCCGGCGCCGCCGGGGCCACCGCCGCCGGGGCCGGGAAGCGGGCCAAATCGACCTCCAGCCAGCGGCTCACCGGCCGCTCCAGCAGCCGCCAGCCGTTCTCGGTGGCCAGGAACAGCAGGTCCTCGCCGGCAATGCCGGCGGCGGCAAACAGCTCCAGTTCCCGAAAAAAGGCCCCGCCGTGGGGGACGTTGTAGGAACCGGAGTCAGTGCCAATGACCAGGGGCGTGCCCACCTCGAAGGCGTAGTTGATCATCTCCAGGTGGCGGCGGTAGTTTTTGTCGATGATCCGCCGCTGGTGTTCGCTGAAACGCCCCTGGGGATCGGCCAGCTGGTTGGCCATGGCGGCCACCGTCGGCGTCCAGTAGACGCCGCGGTCGGCCATCATCTTCAGGGTGTCGGCGCCGATGAAGTAGCCGTGCTCGAGGCTGTGGGCCCCGGCCTCCACCGCCAGGCGGCAGGCGGCGTCGGAATTGACGTGCACCATCACCTTCTTGCCGTGGCGGGCCGCCAGCCTGACAATGGCCGCCAGTTCGTCGGCGCGCCACTGCACCGGGCCGACGGCCCCGTACTCGTCAAAGGACACCAGCCCGGTGAGCAGCACCTTGACGAAGGCCGACGGCGCGGCGGCGATCTTCTCCTCGAGGGGCAGGTCCCGGCCGTCGCCGATGAAGCGGCCGTAGAAGCCCGGCTTGAAAAGGGCCGGCCCGGTGCGGACCACCTCCAGGGGAGCGAAATCCACCCCCGCCAGGCAGCCGTCCCGGTCGCCGGCGTCCCGGACGAGGCCGAGGCCCAGTTCGTAGTGGCGCCGGGCGTTTTCCCGGGGCTCGCCCGCCAGGCTGAGGTGGACGTGGGCGTCGACGAAAGCGGGACAGCGGCGTCGGTTTTCTTTCGCGGTCATCATGGTCGGCATCCTCTCTCGGCGGCCGGAACGAACGGCCGCACTTCTTCTTCCCCCGGGCCGCACCGGCGGGGCGGCCGCCGCGCTGCCAGGCCGGGGACGGCCGCCATTAGCTCTAACCGATGACCGGCCGGCGGTCAAGGCAAAAACGGCCGGCAAGACCGCGACCGCCGCCGCAACCACCGGGCAAGCACTGGGAGCGCCGGCAAACTTGCTGCCTGACTTTCAACGCCGGCAGCCGGGATGGTTTTCCGGCGCGACATCGCGAGCTGCCGTGGTTTTTCCCGGCGAGTAAAGCGTCAAAGTTGCCTTGTCTGAGCCCGGCAGGGCGAGTTTGGCAACTTTAGCGGCATGAGCCGTTGGAAAAACAGGCAAGCGAGCGCCAGAAAGCGCTGAAAACCGTCCCGGCTGCCGGCCGCGACCGGTCAAACGGGCGGCGGCGGACAAAAACAACATCTTGCGTTTCTTACCCTTGCCAGCCGGGCGATTCTGTGGTACCTGAAGTAGGGGTTTATTTTGCACGACAGCAAAATAAAACATCAACCGCAACCTGATTGACTGCCAACTTTATCAAAACTGTCAAAGGAGGAAATTCACCATGGCTTACCAATTCATGTCCCTGGAAATCAACGACGGCGTCGGCACCATCTGGCTCAACCGGCCGCCGGCGAACTCCCTGAACGGGGAAGTGGTGGAGGAACTGGCCCAGGCCTTCGATGAACTGGCGGCCAGCGACGAGGTCAAGGTGCTGGTCATCGCCAGCCGGCTGCCCGGCTTCTTCGTCGCCGGCGCCGACATCAAGATGTTTGCCGAGATGAATCCCGACCAGGCCTGGGACATCTCCGCCCGTCTCCAGGCCGTCAACCAGAAGCTGGAAGACATGCCCAAACTGACCATCGCCGCCATCGGCGGCTACGCCCTCGGCGGCGGCCTCGAACTGGCCCTGGCCTGCGACTTCCGCTTCATGGCCTCGACGGTGACCATCAAGGACAAGGAAAAGACGCCGACCATCGGCCTGCCGGAAACCACCCTCGGCATCCTGCCCGGGGCCGGCGGCACCCAGCGCCTGGCGCGCCTCCTGGGGCCGAAGAAAGCCCTCTACTACATCGCCACCGCCACCCAGATCAAGCCGGAGGAGGCCCTGCGGCTGGGGCTGGTGGACCAGCTGTTTCCCGGCGACCAGCTGGTGGAGGAAACCCTGAAGTTCGCCAAGCAGATGGCCGGCAAGGCGGTAGTGGGCATCGGCTGCGCCAAGAAAGCCATCTACCAGGGCTTCAACAAGGACATGGCTGAAGGCCTGCGGATCGAGTGCGACGCTTTCAAGGAGGCTTTCGCCAGCGAGGACGCCCGCGAAGGCCTGCAGGCGTTCATCGAGAAGCGGCCGCCGGCCTTCAAAGGCAAATAACCGCCGGCAGCTGCCAACGGCATCGACAATACTCCCCGGCGGCGGTGGCACCGCCGCCGGGGAGGACCGGAACAGGCTCGGAAAACCCGGTGGCGCCCGGCGGCATCCGGGTCCGAAAGCGGGATATTTCAGCTTTTTCACCTCGTTGCCGATAACACTGCAGGAGGGATCGACGATGAAAAAACTGTTACTGACAATCCTGGGGCTGCTGTTCCTGTTCGGCTCGCTGCCGGCGGCCGCGGCGACAACGGCCGCCGCCGGCTACCGGATCGGCCCCGGCGACGTCCTGGAGATCTCCGTCTGGAAGGACGAAAGCCTCACCCGGCAGCTGGTGGTCCCGCCCGACGGCGTCATCTCCTTTCCCCTGGTGGAGGACATCAAGGTCACCGAAATGACCGTGCCCCAGCTGCGCCGGGAGATCACCAAGCGCCTGAGCGACTTCGTCCCCGACGCCACGGTGACCGTGATGCTGATGCAGGTCAACAGCCTGCAGGCCTACGTCATCGGCAAGGTCAACAAGCCGGGACAGTTTCCCATCAACCAGGACACCACGGTGATGCAGGTCCTGGCCATGGCCGGCGGCCTCAACCCTTTTGCCGCCCCCGGCAAGATTTTCGTCCTCCGGCGGCAAGGCGGCAAAACCGTCACCCTCCCCTTCAACTACGCCGAAGTGGTGAAGCGGAAAAACCTGGAACAGAACATAGTCCTGAGGCGCGGCGATGTCATCGTGGTCCCCTAGCCGGCGGCGGCCGGCGGCCGCCAGGCTCGTCATGCCGCTCCTCTGCCTGCTGCTGGCGCTCCCCGGCGGCCTGCTGCTGCCGGCCGGGGCCCGGGGCGGCGACTTCCGCTGGCTGCCGGAGATCCACCTGCGGGGCGAGTACGACGACAACGTCACCTTCGACAACGACCACATCAAGAGCGACTACGTGGGCACCTGCAGCCCCAAGGTCACCTTCTCCTACCTGACGGAAAAATCGCAAATTGACGGCACGCTGGGCGTCGACATCCTCCGCTACGCCGACGAGACCGACCTCAACACCGAGTACCAGAACTACCGGGTCAAAGGCAGCCGCCAAGTGACGGAAAAGCTGGCCCTGGACGCCAAGGCCTCCTTCATCAAAGACACCACCCTGGAGTCGGAACTGCGGGAAACCGGCCTGGTCAACTACCGGGAGAACCGCTACCGCTACAACGTTGGCGGCGGCGCCACTTATCAGCTGAACGAGCTGAGCTCCCTGGCGCTCAACTATACCTACAGCAAGACCAACTACCACGGCGACGAAAACATCGACTACGACGCCCACACGGTGGTCGGCCAGTTCAACCGGCTGCTGGCCAGCCAGCGGGACGTGGTTACCCTGCAGCCCTACTACAACTACTACGACTCCTCGGTGAGCACGGTCAACAACTACGGCTGCCAGCTGGGGTGGAACCACCGGTTCAGCGAAACCCTGGAATTCACCGCCTTCGGCGGCGCCCGCTACACTCACACCCGCTACGACCAGTGGGAACGCTGGCGGCTGCCGGGCCCCTACCCGATTTACATCTTGGTCAAGGAAAGGGAAACCGACGGCAACTGGGGCGGCGTCGCCGACGTCACGGTCAAGAAAACCGGCGAACTCTGGTGGGGCACCCTGGAGTACAGCCACGACCTCAGCTACGGCTCCAACGGCGAAACCCTGAAGCACGACCGCTTCTCCTGCCGGGCCGGCTACCGGCTGACACCCCGGCTGCGGGCCTCCCTGAGCGCCGCTTTTTCCTGGTCGAAGTCGGACGACGAGTACAGTGACGAGGACAGTGAATACTACCACCTCCAGCCGGGTCTGAGCTACAACCTGACCGAGAACCACCGCCTGGGGCTCAGCTACCGCTACGCCCACGTCTACGACAAGACCCTGCGCCACGACCAGAAATACGACCGCAACCGGGTCTGGCTGACCCTGACTTTCCGTTTTCCCGAACGATAACCACCCGCAGCGCAAGGAAATTGCAATGAACGACAACATGGATCTGCAGGCAATCAAGGGCATCATCCGGCGCCAGAAATCCTTGTTCATCACCGTCTTCACGGTCATCTTTCTCCTGGCGGTGGTCATCGCCCTGGTGCTGCCTTCCCTCTACCGCTCCCAGGTGGTCATCCTCATTGAAGAACAGCAGATTCCCCAGGAATACGTCAAGACGGCGGTCACCAGCTACGTCGAGGAGCGGCTGCAGCTGATCACCCAGCAGATCATGAGCCGGCCGCGTCTGCTGCAGATCATCAAGCAGTTCAACCTCTACCGCGACCTCCAGGACCGCTACACCACCGAGGAGATCATCGAGCGGATGCGCAAGCGCATCAACCTGGAAACCATCAGCGCCGACGTCATCGACAAGCGCACCGGCCGCCCGAGCACGGCCACCATCGCCTTCACCCTCTCTTTCGAGGACGAGTCGCCGAGCACCGCCCAGAAGGTGGTCAGCCAGCTGGCCTCCCTCTACATGGAGGAAAACCTGCGCACCCGCGAGGAAGCGGCCTCCAACATCACCTCTTTCCTGCAGCAGGAACTGGACAACCTGAAAAAACAGATCAACGAGCTGGAAGAGAAAATCAGCGTTTTCAAGCAGCAGCACAAGTTCGAGCTGCCGGAGTTCAACAGCATCAACCTCCAGGCCATCAACCGCCTGCAGCGGGACCTCGACCAGCTGGAAACCAACATCCGCACCCTGCAGGAACGCAAGATCTACCTGGAAGGGCAGCTGGCCACCATTGATCCCTCGGCGCCCATCGGCGGCGGCCGGGGGGGCGAGGCCGTGATGCCTCCCCGGGAACGGCTGAAATACCTGCGGGTGCAGCTGCTCAGCCTGCAGTCCACCCTGTCACCCAAGCACCCGGACATCAAGAAGCTGAAAAAGGAGATCGCCAAACTGGAAGCCGAGGTCGGTGACACCGGCGGCGACGACCTGCAAGCCAAGGCCAAGGAACTGGACAAGCTGCAGAAACAGTTGACCACCCTGCGGAGCCGTCTGGGTCCAAAGCACCCCGACGTGGTCAAGCTGGCCAAGAAAGTCAAGACCATGGAAAAGGAAGTGGACGCCGAGGCCCGGGCGGCCACGCAAAAGTCACGCGGCCGGGACCTGCTGGCCGAAAACCCCGACAACCCGGCCTACATCAACATCCGCACCCAGATCGCTTCCACCACCATGGAACTGGAGGAGATGAAGAAAAACCGGCAAAAACTCCAGGAGGAGATCAGGAAATACCAGCAGCGGCTGGAAAACGGCCCGGTGGTGGAACGGGAGTATTCACAGCTGACCCGGGACTACGAAAACGCCAAGTACAAGTACAACGAGATTCTCAACAAACTGATGGAGGCCCGGGTCGCCAAGGGGATGGAGGAATCCCAAAAGGGCGAGCGCTTCACGATCATCGACCCGGCCCAGCTGCCGGAAAAACCTTTCAAGCCCAACCGCCTGGCCATCGTCCTCATCGGCTTCGTTCTCGCCCTCGGGGCCGGGGTCGGGGCAGCCGCCGTCCGGGAAAGCCTCAACGACACGGTCAAGACCGCCGAGGAGCTGCAGCAGCTCACCGGCCTGCCGGTACTGGCGGCCGTCGACCAGATCGTCAGCGAGGCGGAAGTCAGGAAAAAGAAGCGGCGCTTCTGGCTGCTGCTTTTCCTAACCCTGGGCATCCTCGTTGCCGCCCTGGTATTGTTTCACAACTACGTGATGCCCCTCGACATCCTCTGGCTCAAACTGCAGCGCAAGTTCGGCAAACTGACCCCCTGAGACCGCGGGGCTGACGGAGAGATCAGGCTATGAGCAAACTGAAAAAAGCACTGGAAAAAGCCAAGGAATCCCGGGAAAAAGTCCTCGAAGGGGAAGGGCCGGCAGCCGCCGGGGAAGCGGCCGCGGCCGCCGGCAGCCAGCCAACGGCGACCTCGGCCCCGGCCAGCGATCCCGGCACCGGTACTTCCGAAGTCGTCAACCCCCGCTACCGGCAGACCCGGGTGGTCGCCTGCGACAACCAGGTGCTGCGCCGCAACCGGATCGTTTTCGACTGCCAGGCGCTGGCGGTCGGCGACCAGTTCAAGATCCTGCGCACACGGATGATGCAGCAGCTGGTGGACATGCAGGGCAACAGCCTGATGCTCACCGGACCGACGGCCGGCTGCGGCACCACCCTGACGGCCATCAACCTGGCTTTCAGCGTCGCCCAGGAGATCAAGCGGACCGTGCTGCTGGTGGACGCCGACCTGCGGCAGCCGACGGTGCTCAAATACCTGGGCATCGAGCCGGAAAAGGGCCTGGCCGACTACCTGCTGGGCAAGGCCGACATCGCCGAGCTGCTGGTCAACCCCGGCTTTGACAAGATCACCCTGCTGCCGGGCGGCCGCCCCTTGGCCAACTCCACCGAACTGCTCGGCACCCCGCGGATGGAGCAGCTTATCCAGGAGATGAAATCCCGCTATCCCGACCGCTTCATCATCTTTGACAGCTCGCCGCTGCTGACCACCGCCGACCCGCTGGTGTTCGCCAAGCACATCGACGGCATCCTGCTGGTGGTGGAAGCGGAAAAAACCAGCACCCGGGAGGTCAGACAGGCCATGGAACTGCTGGCCGACAAGCCGGTGCTGGGCACGGTGCTCAACAAGGTCAGGCAATAGGCACCCATGTACGAAGCTTTTTACGGCCTGCGGGAAAAACCTTTCAATCTCACCCCCAACCCCGCCTACATCTTCTGGAGCAGCGGCCACGAACACGCCTACACCCACCTGGAATACGCCATCACCGAGAACAAGGGCTTCGGGGTGATCACCGGCGAGGTGGGCTCCGGCAAAACGACGCTGATCAACTACCTGCTGCACAAGATCCCCCGGGAACTGCACGTCGGCCTCATCAACCAGACCGACGTCGATCCCGAACAGTTTATCCGCATGATCTGCCATGAATTCGACCTGGAAATCAGCGACCGGAGCAAGAGCGGCATGCTCCAGGTCTTCCAGGATTTTCTTCTCCGAACCTACGCCACCGGCAAGCGGGCGGTGCTCATCGTCGACGAGGCCCAGAACCTGCCGGACCGCACCATCGAGGAGCTGCGGATGCTTTCCAACCTGGAAAGCGAACGGGAACACCTGATCCAGATCATCCTCGTCGGCCAGCCGGAGCTGAAAGAGAAGCTGCGGCGCCGCAACCTGCGCCAGTTCACCCAGCGGGTGACGGTACACGCCCACCTGGGCAACCTGGAAGCCGACGACGTCAAACGCTACGTCTGCCACCGCCTGCGGGTCGCCGGGGCCAAGGAGCCGGAAAAGATCTTCACCGGCGAGGCCTTGTCCGCCCTGCACCGCCACTCCCGCGGCGTCCCCCGGCTGATCAACATCCTCTGCGACACGGCCCTGGTTTTCGGCTTCGCCGACGAGCGGCGGGTCATCGGCCCGGAGGTGATCGAGGAGGTAATGGCCAGCCGCCAGGACGGCGGCATCCTTTTTGATGAAGAACCGGCCGGCGGCACCCAAACGGCAAAAGCGACAACCGCGGCGGCTGCCCCGAAAACTACCGCCACGACCGCCAACCCCGAAAAACTGCGGCAACTGGAACAGCAGGTCCAGCTGCTCGGCCAGTCCCTGCTCAACCTGGAGGTCCAGGTCAACGAACTGGGCCGCCGGCAGGCGGCCCGGGACGAGGTGGTCCTGGAGCTGCTGAAGATGCTGCACCAGAACCTGGAAAGCCGGGCCAAAACCATCAACACCCACTTTACCCTGCAGAACAAGCTTTACCAGCTGGAGAGGGAGCTTGAACAACGGCGGCAGGCAGCGGCCGGCGGCCGGAAATCCCTCTTCAGCCGCTGGCGGCAAGAATAAGCTCCAGCCAACAACCAAAAAGCCCCGCGGTCGTCAGCGGCCGCGGGGCTTTAACCTTAAGCACTTCCCGTCAAAGCCGGTTTCTATCCCCCCAGCTTCGCCAGGATCTTTTCCGCCTGCCGGCGGCCGGGGAAATCATCTTTGCCCCGCACCGCCAGCTGCAGACGCTTCGCTGCCTCCTGCCGCTGTCCCAGCCGGTAGAAAGCCATCCCCAGGTGGTAGGCGGCGATGGGCAGCTCCGCCAGCCGGTCGTCGAAACCGGCCAGCAGGTCCCGGGCCCGGGCGTAATCACCCAGACGGTAGTAAACCCAGGAGGCGGTATCCATCAGGGTCAGCTCCTGGGCGTATTTCTCCACCAGCGGATCGATCAGTTTTTTCGCCTTTTCCAGGTTGGCCGGCGTCGGGTCGTACTCGGCGTAGTAAAAAGCCAGGTTGTTGGCGGCCACCGCCGAGCCGGGCTGCTTGGCCAGCACTTCTTCGTACAGCTTCGCCGCCTGCTCATGCCGGCCCTGCCGCTCATAAAGGGCTGCCTCGATCATTGCCAGGGCCAGGTTGCGCGGCTGCCGCCGCCGCAACTGCTCATAGCGGCGGATGGCTTCGTCCAGGGAACCCATGGCGGTTTCCACCTGGGCCAGGACGGCAATGGCCTGCTGGTTGTCCGGTTCTTTCGCCAACACCGCCAGCAGGGTCTGGCGGGCCGCCGGCAAATCCTTGCCGCCGGCCTGCAGGCGGGCCAGAATGACCTGGTAACTCAAGTCCCGTGGATGCCGGTCGATTTCCCGGCGGCAAAGCTCAAAGGCCTTGTCCAACCCGTCCCTACGGGCAATGAGAACCACCAGGCGGCCGAAAATGGCCGCGTTGTCGGGCAGGGCGGCGTAGCCTTTTTCCAGTACTTCCCGGGCCGGGGAGAACTTCTTTTCCCGCAGGTAAAGACCGCTCAGCTCCATGACCGCGGCCGCCGTCCGCGGCTGTTTCTCCAGCAGGCGGCGATAGACGTCCTCGGCCAGGCGGGGCTCCTGGTTGCGCAGGTGAGCCCGGGCCAGGCTGAGCTGCAGGGGGACGCTGTCCGGCTTGGCGTCCAGCGCCGCCCGGTAGGCGGCGATGGCCCCGGGCAGATCGTTTTTGGCCAGCAGCAGGTCACCCCGCAGAGTCAGGGCTTCCGGGTCGCGGGGATTTTCCTTGAGCACTTCTTCGACTAAAGCCATGGCTTCCTGCCGCCGGCCTTTCATGATGTCGATCCGGGCCTGGAGCAGCCGGGCCTGGAGGTAATCGGGTCCGGCCGGCACCCGGCTGATAAAATCGGCAAGAACCTTTTCCGCCTCCCGGGGCTGCCGGCGGGCCAGCTCCAGTTCGGCCAGCATTCTGACCGCCGGGTAGAATTTGGGCAGATCCTTGATCGCCTGCCGCAGGACGCCGACTGCCTCCTGGACCCGCCGGTGGCGGCCAAGGAATTCCGCCAGCATGACCCGGTAGCCGCCTTCGTCCGGCTGGTCTTTGACCAGCTGCCGCAAGACGGCAACCGCCTCGTCAATCTTGCCGTGCCGCTCGTAGAAGCGGGCCAGCAGCAGCCGGGCCTGGGGATGGTTTTCCTGCTGGGCCACCAGTTTTTTCATCTCGCTCTCGGCCGCTTCCAGCCGGTCCTGCTTTTCCAGCAGTGAAACCAGCAGCAGCCGGGCCGCCACCAGTTTTTCGTTGCCCGCCAGCACCCGGCGGACCAGCTTTTCCGCCTCCGGGTACCGCTGCTGCTTGAAATAGAGGTTGGCCAGCATCAGCTGGGGATCGGGATCCTTTTCCTGCCCGGCAATCAGCTCCTGGAGGATTTTTTCGGCCTCGCCGTTTTTACCGGCGGCCACCAGGCAGGCGGCCTGGAGCAGCCGGGCCCGGTGGTTGCCCGGGTCTTCCTTGAGCACCAGCCGGGCTTTCTCCATGGCTTTGTCCACCTGCCGGGCCATGAGCAGCAGCCGGCCGATGGCCAAGTGGGCGTCGAACAGCTTGGGGTCCAGCTGCACCGCCTTGCTATAGGCGCCGTAGGCCCGCTTGTACTCTTTCTGTCCCAGGTAAGCCTCTCCCAGGGCGGCGTAGCCCCGGGCAAACTTGGGATCCACCTGGATGGCGTTTTTGAATTCCAGTGCCGCCTTGACGTAATTTTTCTCCTGCAGCAGTTTCTGGCCCCGGGCAAAAAACTTGTCCCGCCGGGCACCCGGCCCCCCGCAGGCGGCCAGCAGCAGGCCGATCAGCAACAGCACCAGCACCCCGTGCCACTTCCGGTATCTTTTCATCACTATCCACTCTCCTTCGCTACGACCTTGGCAGCATTCCCCGACAGCTGCCCCTGTCTTCAAAAAACCAGTCCCCGCACCGCCACCGCGACCAGCAGCATCAGTACCAGCAGTGCCGGCACCCGGTACTGGCGGCGTGACTCTTCCAGCAAAACCTCGAACGAGAAAAACACCATGACAATCTGGGCCGCCACCGCTCCCATGTGGGCTTCGCCGCCCCCGAGGAAAGGCAGGTTGGGAACCAGCAGGGCGATGAACAGGATGAGAAAATCGAGCGGCGTACCCTGGAAGCCCCGGCGGCGGCTGTAGCGCAGCACGAGAAAAGTCAGACCCAGAAGCAGGCCGTAGACCAGCAGCAGCCCCTGCCCCAGGCGGTGGAGCCACGGCCCTGCCGACCCGGCGGCGGCGTTGCTGCCCAGGTAAACCAGGGGCGGCAGCACCAGGTAAAGAGCCACCCGGATAATGATCCCCGGCCGCCACAACGGCAGCACCAACCTGCATAACACGAGGACGCCGGCCAGGGCAAGCCCTTCCCAGGCCAGCCAGGCGGGCACGGCCGCCGGCAGCAGGGCCAGGAAAGCGAATACCAGAAAAAGAACAAATTTCATGCCCCGGAAGGCAAAAACGATTATCCGGGCCCGGTCTTTCAGCACCCGCAGGCGGCCCTTGACCTGGCGGTCGAAAAACCCCTGCCGGGCCAGGCGCCAGCGGTAGCGGTTGGCCAGGTAGAAAAACAGCAGCAGGAAGCCGGCAAAAAGCAGGTAGAGCAGCAGGGAAAGCCATTCGGAGCAGTAGCGCATTTTGATCGCCGCCAGCACCAGCAGCCCCTGCAGAAAATAGATTACCACCACCGCCTCGCTGTGGTAGAGACCCAGGCGGATCAATTTGTGATGCAGGTGGTTCTTGTCGGCCACGAAGGGCGACCGGCCGCGGTAAAGCCGGGAAAGCATGACGTAGAGGGTGTCAAAGACCGGCATCCCCAGCAGCAGCAGGGGAAAAACCATGTTGAGGGCCGGCTGTTCCCGCGCCAGCTCCAGAGAAAGAACGATGGCCATGAATCCCAGAAGCTGGCTGCCGGCATCCCCCATGAAGATGCTGGCCGGGTAGGTGTTGTAGCGCAGGAACCCGAGAATGGCGCCGCAGACCGCCATGGCCATCAGGCAGATATTGCGGCTGCCGCAGACATAGGCCAGGCAGGCCAGGCCAATGAAGGCCAGCAGGGAGATGCCGCCGGCCAGACCGTCCAGGCCGTCCGCCAGGTTGATGGCGTTGGTTACCCCGACGATCACCACCACGCTCAGGGGCACCGCCGCCCAGAAGGGCAGGGCGGCATTGGCCGGCAGGAGAAAACCCAGGCTGCGGATCTGCACGCCGCCGTAGAGCACCATGATCAGGGCCGCCAGCAGCTGGGCGCCGAATTTCAGCCGGTAGCCCAGCTCCACCAGGTCGTCGATGAAGCCGAAAGCGACGATGATGCCGGCGGCCAGCAGCAGGGGACGGATGAACCCCGTGGGCGGCAGCCAGAGCATGATCGGCACCAGGGCCCCGGCCGCCATCGCCAGGCCGCCGGTCTTGGGCATTGGCTGCTGGTGGACCTTCCGGGCCGCCGGCAGGTCGACGGCGTGGATCTTGAAGGCCAGCTGCCGGAACATGGGCACCAGGATGACGGTAATGAACAGCGACAGGATCAGGGTCGACAGGTAGAGCATGCTTTACTTGCCCGGCAGGTAAGTGTCCAGGACCGGCACCACCTGGCGGAGAAACTCCTGCAGGCGGCGGTCGGCGGCCGCCACCGTCTCGTCGGCATACACCGGGGTAATCAGGCGCACCAGGGCGCCGTCGGTGCGGTGCTTGGTCAGGGCATCCCAGAAGGCATAGAATTTCAGCTGGTAAGCGTTGGTCAGGTCCCGGCCCCGCTGGGGGAACCAGTAGTAGACCACCTGCCGCATGTCACCCTTGCTCATCAGGGCCCGCCGCACCCGCAGCCGCCGGCCACCGGGAATCTGGACGGCAATCTCCCCGGCCTGTTCGAAATTCCAGCCGCTGCTTGGCAGACAGGTGGCCGGCGAGTGGATGGATTCCCCCTTGCGCTGGCTTTCGTAGTAGGCAACGTAGAAATTGACCGCCCGGCCCCGGTCGTTTTGATAGTCGACGATGGTGTAGTCACTGAGATCAAGGGCATCGATGAACTGCTGTTCCATTACCTGCCGCCGGCCGCGCCAGCCGTCGATGGTTTCGGGAAAGGTGGCAAAGGCCCGGCGGGCCGGCACCTTTTCCCGGAACTCGATGCCATGGGAAAAGGCCAAAGTGGCGGCCAGGCAAAAAACAGCCACCAGGAATACCGGCCACGGCGAAGGCCGGGAACCGGCGGCACTCTTGACTTTTACCGGCACTTCCCGCGGCGGCCGGCCGGGAAAGATCCGGTTCAGCAGCCACATCTCCGGCAGCAGCACCGCCAGGGCGACCATGAACATGAACCAGCCGGCAAAGTCGTGGAAAAAGCCCTCGGCGGCCGCCGGGCCGATATGCTCGTAGAGCAGGCCGGTAACGGCGATGCGGATACTGTTGCTGACGACGATCAGGGGAATGGAGGAGAGCACCAGCAGCAGCTTTTTCCACCAGTAGGCCCGGTAGGACCAGGCCAGCAGCAGACTGAGAATAATGATGGGAAAGAGGTAGCGCAGGCCGCTGCAGGCGTCCACCACCTGCAGCTGGGTAAACCCGAGGTCGATGACGTTGCCCTCGCGGTAGGCGGACATGCCCAGCAGCTGCATGAGCAGGACGCCAATGCGGGTGGAGATCAGCTTCAGGTGCCAGGAGACCTTCTGGTGGAGGAAATTGGGCAGCGGGATGGCGAAGGCGAGCATGAACAGGGCAAACCAGACGGCCCGCAGCCGCTGCCAGCCGTAATGCAGCCAGACCAGGGCAACGATCACCAGCCATAAAGAAATATTGAGGCTCATGAACTCGCCCCCCAATTCGCCAAGCCAATAAAAGCCAAGACCGACCAGCAGCAGCGGCAGGGCGGCGAAGGTGGGCCTTGCCGGCCGGGCGCGGAAGGCCTCGCGGCTGGCCCAGAAAAGGTAAACGGCCACCAGGGGCATGAGGAAACAGTAGTTGTAGTCCGGCGCCTGCCAGCGGCGCACCATGTAAGCCAGGGAATCGAAATAGAGGCCGCCGAGGAGCAGGGCGTATCCGGCGATCACGAGGAGGGTCTTCATCGGCAGCTACCTTCTGCGGTGATGGTTGGACGTCAAGGACACCCTACCTTATCGGCAAAAACAGCGTCAAGCTTAAAACAAACCCGGCAGGGCGCCTTAAATATTGATTTCATGCCGGCTGTCGCTGCAGGTGATATTTGCTGGTTTTGCGCCCAGGATTATGCTAGAAAACAGACGATCAATTTTGGCAATTCAAGCTAGTGGAGGGAAGTGAAATGAAAGTGAAAGGACTGTTTTATCCGTCGTTGCGTACTTTACTGACTGCCGGTCTGCTGCTCGCTGCCGCCGTCGTCCCCGCCGGCGCCCAGGGGCATACATCCCTGACTCCCCTGCTGATCAAGCTGGACGGCTGGCAGGCGGAAGAGCCGGAAGGAATGACCATGAACACCGGCGGCATCAACATGGTCACCGCCACCCGCAAGTACGTTCAAGGGCAGAAGGAACTGGACGCCATGCTCATGGTCGGCAACCAGCCGATGGCCATGGGCCAGCAGGAGCAAATGAGCGTCGACACCGCCCACGGCCGGATGCGGATCCGGCAAATCAACGGCTTCCAGGTGCACACCACCCTCGACAAACGGGACAACTCCGGCGGCGTCATGGTGGTTCTCGGCAAAAAGGAAGGCAGCGGCGCCATGTTCATCCTCACCTTCAAGGGGATCAGCGACGAGGAGGCCCTGAAAATCGCCAAAAAATTCGACTGGCAGGCGATGCGGAAGCAGACGGCGAAACTGCTGGCTCAACCATGAAGAAAGCCCGGTTTTCACCGGGCTTTTTCTTTTATTGACCAGAGACGAAAAATTCAGCGGCGCTACCGACGCCGGATCCCCACCAGCCCCAGAAGGCCGGAGCCCAGCAGCCAGAGGGCGCCGGGAACGGGCACCTGGCTGCCGTTGAAAGACACGGTTACCGAATTGAGCAGCATCGA
>JAFDMG010000009.1 GCA_019306045.1 Deltaproteobacteria bacterium
CCGATCGCGGCCAGCAGCGGCGGCAGGGTGCGGGGATCCCGGGCGCTGATGGCGATGGCGTCGTAACGGCGGACCAGGGCGGCGTAGTCGGCGGGCCGGAGCAGGTCGATCTTGTTGAGCACCATCAGCTTGGGGATGTTCTGCAGCTCCAGGGAGCCGAGCAGGGAGTTGACGGCTGCCACTTGCTCCGCCAGCTGTTCGTCGGTGGCGTCCACCAGGTGCAGAAGCAGGTCGGCGTCCCGCAGCTCCTCCAGGGTGGTGCGAAAAGCGGCCAGCAGGTCCCGGGGCAGCTTCCTGATGAAGCCGACGGTGTCGGTGATGATGATTTCCTGCTCCCGGGGCAGGCGCAGGCGCCGGGTGGTCGGGTCCAGGGTGGCGAACGGCAGGTTTTCCGTAAACACGGCGCTGTTGGTCAGGGTGTTGAGCAGGGTTGATTTACCGGCATTGGTGTAACCGACGATGGAAACCAGCGGCAGCTGGTTTTTTTTTCTTTTTTTCCGGGCATTGGCCCGGCTGCGGGCCATTCTGGCCAGCCTTTTTTCCAGGGTGCTGATTCGCTCCCGCATCCGCCGCCGGTCGATCTCCAGGGTGGTTTCCCCGGGGCCCCGGCCGCCGATGCCGCCGGTAAGCCGGGAGAGGGCGGTGGTTTTCTCGGTGATCCAGGAGAGGCGGTACTTGAGCTGGGCCAGCTCTACCTTGAGCCTGCCTTCCCGGCTCTGGGCCCGGCGGGCGAAAATGTCAAGGATGAGCAGTGTCCGGTCGATCACTTTCAGGTCGGTGATTTCCGTCAGGTTCCGGGCCTGCATGGGCGTCAGCTCCTGGTCGAAGATCAGCAGGTCGACGCCCTGTTCCATGGCGGCGATGGTGATCTCCTGCAGCTTGCCGGTGCCGATGACGGTCTTGGGATTGAGACGGCGGTTCTGAATGTAGGTGCCCGCCACCGTCAGCTGGGCCCCCCGGGCCAGCTCTTCCAGCTCCCGGACCGAGTCTTCCAGCTGGTGCCGGGGCGCGGGCGCGACGCTGATGATGAACGCCCGCTGGCGGGTGGGATCCCGAACCTCCAGCTGGTAGTTTTCGACGATTTCGCCTTCCACCTCCCTGATAAGGGTATCGAACTGCAGGTCCAGGTCGTAGGGCGAGAGCGGCGGCAGGATCTCGTAAGCCGGCTGCTGGTGGTCTTTGCCCGGCCGCAGGTGGGCCAGGTGCAGGGCCGCCGGCAGGCCGGAGGGGGTGATGGTGATGACGCCGATCAGGTCGAGGCGCAGCATCGCCAGGTCGGTGAGATCCTCCTGGTCCAGGGGTTCCTTTTCTCCCAGGTGGACGTGGATGAAACGCAGGCCGCGCAGGCGGCCGTGACCCAGGCGGTATTCGTGCAGGGAGGGGATGGTGATCCCCCGGCTGGTGCCGACGATGACGTGGGTGATCTGTCCCCGGCGGCTGATGAGGATGCCGAGCTGCCGGCCGGTTTCCCGGGCCAGGCCGGCCAGGTAGCGGCAGAGCTCCGCCGAGATGATCTTTTCCGGGGCCAGCCGGCGGCGAAAGATTTTCTCCAGGTTTTTCAGCTGTTTGGGTTTCAGGCCGGTGAGGTTGCCGTCGATGGTTGCCATTAACTGGTTAGGGGAAGGGTGGTCGAATTCATTATGTCCGCTTGGCGGCCGGCCGGCGTCTGCCGGCCCGGGTTGCCGTTAAAATTTTCTTTTTTGCCATACTTTTAAAGATAGGAGTTTTATGATGAAAAGTCAACCGCGCCCGGCCGCCGGGGAGAACGGCGGCGCCCCAGCCCCGGAACTCGAGGAGTTGCGGCGCCTGCGGGCGGTAATCGCGAAATTGCGGGCCCCGGATGGCTGTTCCTGGGACCGGGAACAGGATTTCGCTTCCATGAAGCCCCGCTTCCTGGAGGAGGTCTACGAATATATCGATGCCCTGGAAAATGACGACCGCCAGGGCATGCAGGAGGAGCTGGGCGATCTTTTCTTCCACCTCTTGTTCGCCGTCCTCCTGGGCGAGGAGGAGGGCAGCTGGAGCCTGGCCGCCATCCTGGCGGGCATCCGGGAGAAGCTGGTCCGGCGCCACCCGCACGTGTTTGCCGCCGCCGGCCGGCTGGACAGCGGCGAGGTTCGCGACCAGTGGGAGGAGATCAAGCGCCGGGTGGAGGGCAAGAACTACCAGTCGGTGCTCGACGGCATTCCCCGGTCGCTGCCGCCGCTGCAGAAAGCCTACCAGTTCGGCAAGCAGTGCCGCAAGATCGGCTTCGACTGGCCGACGGCAGCGGCGGTGGTGCCGAAAGTCCACGAGGAGCTGCGCGAGGTGGAGGAAGCCCTGGCCGGCGGCCGCCGGCGGGAGCTGCAGGAAGAGCTTGGGGACCTGATGTTCGTTATCGTCAGCCTGGTGCGCCTGCTGGAATTCGACCCCGACAGTCTGCTGCAGGCGGCCAACCGCAAATTCGAACGGCGCCTGCGGGCCATGGAAGCCGCCGCCGCCCGGCAGCAGCGCTCCCTGGCGGCCATGTCCCTCGATGAGCAGGAGGAACTCTGGCAGCAGGTCAAAAAGCAAATTTGATGCCAGCCGCCAGCCAGCGGCGGTGAATGCCTGTGAATAACTTTGTGGAAAATTATTTAAGTTCGAGGAATCGTTTGAAAAATTCACCAACCAGGTTTTTGGTTTGAAAAAAGACAAGCAAAAACAATAAGTTACGATAAGCATTGAAAAAAGCCTGTTATTTCAGCTAATTTCAGGGTTATCCACAGCTTTTGTGGAAAGGGTGTGGATAAAGGTGTTGGTAACCTGTCTAAGGCCGGCCATCACCTTGAAATGTCAGGCATTTTGTCCGCCGTCCCCCGGCCGGGGAAAAAGCGGCCGGCGGCTAGGGTTGGCAGCCGGCGCCGGGCGGGGGATAAATTTCGCCGGCGCCAGTATTGCGATTGACATTGAGTTGACTGAAATGGTAATAGTTTGCCTGGAAGACGGCCCTTTTTGGCCGGCGGCAAAAGCCGGGTTTGCCGGTGGCGGCAGGGGGCTTTTGCCTGCCTGGTGGACAGCTGGCGGTTTCCCGTGACGGCGGCTGGCGGTTGCCGGTCGTCCCGCCGGAAAGGAGAGGACGATGGGTAGGTTCAGCAAGGTCTTGATTGCGGTGGATTTTTCCGAGTTCACCGCCGACGTGGTTGAGATTGGCTGTCGTTTCGCCCGGGAGTACGGCGCCGAGGTGGAGATTATCCACGTGGTGGAGGAAGGCTTTCTGCTCCTGGATCTGGACGGCATGTCGCTGCCGGCGGCCGACCTGGAAAGCATCCGGGCGGCGGTGGAGTCGCACAAAAAGGTCAGCAGCGAGAAGATAGCCATGCTGGTGGACCTGGCCGAAAAAGTTGCTGGCAAGCCGGTCAAGGGCGAGGTGGTGGAAGGCTATCCTTCCCGCACCGTGGTCGACGAAGCGGCCAGCCGCGGTGCCGACGTGATTTTTGTCGGCTCCCACGGCTGGTCGGGAATCAAGCGCTTCCTGATGGGCAGCGTCGCCACCAGCATCGTCAAGCATGCCAAGTGCTCGGTCATGGTGGTCCGGCAGGGACAGAAGGAAAATAAATAGTGATTGCACGATACACCCGGCCCGAAATGGGGGCCGTCTGGACGGAAGAAAAAAAATACCGCACCTGGCTGCAGGTGGAGCTGGCGGCCTGCGAGGCGATGGCCGAGCAGGGGCTGATTCCCCGGGAGGCTTATGAGGTCATCCGGGAAAAGGCGGACTTTTCCATTGACCGGATCCACGAGATCGAGCGGGAAGTGCGCCACGACGTCATCGCCTTCCTGACCTCGGTGGGCGAGTTCGTCGGTCCCGAGTCCCGCTACATCCACCTGGGGATGACCTCTTCGGACGTCCTCGACACCGCCCTGGCGCTGCAGCTGAAGGAAGCCGGCGAACTGCTGCTGGCCGGCATCGACCGGCTGCTGGCCGTTCTCCGGGACAAGGCCCACGAGTACCGCGACTGCCCGATGATCGGCCGTTCGCACGGCATCCACGCCGAGCCGATCACCTTCGGCCTCAAGCTGGCCATCTGGTACGACGAGGTCAAACGCCAGCGCCGGCGGTTTCTCCTGGCCCTGGAGGATGTCAGCGTCGGCAACATTTCCGGGGCCGTGGGCACCTTTGCCAACATTCCCCCGGCGATCGAGGAAGCGGTCTGCCGCAAGCTGGGCCTGCGGCCGGCGCCGGCTTCCAGCCAGATCATCCAGCGCGACCGCCACGCGGCTTTTTTTACCGCCCTGGCCCTGCTGGCGGGGTCCATCGAGAAGTTTGCCACCGAGATCCGCCATTTGCAGCGGACCGAGGTGGGGGAGGCCGAAGAGTTTTTCCATGCCGGTCAGAAGGGTTCCTCGGCCATGCCCCACAAGCGCAATCCCATCCTGTCGGAAAATCTCTGCGGGCTGGCGCGCCTGGTGCGGGCCAATTCCCTGGCGGCGATGGAAAACATGCCCCTGTGGCACGAGCGGGACATCAGCCACTCTTCGGTCGAGCGGGTCATTGCCCCGGATTCCACCATCCTGGTGGATTTCATGCTGCACCGGTTCAGCGGCGTGATCGGCAAGCTGGTGGTCTACCCGGAGAAAATGGCCCGCAACCTGGAGTTGACCGGCGGCACCATCTATTCCCAGGGGGTGCTGCTGGCCCTGGCCCGCCGGGGCGTCAGCCGCGAACAGGCCTACCGCTGGGTGCAGCGCAATGCCATGCACGCTTTCGAAACCGGCAGCAGTTTCAAGGAGAACCTGCTGCGGGACCAGGAGGTAATGGCGGTCTTGCGCCCGGAGGAAGTGGAGGAAATTTTCAACCTGAAACATCATTTGCGTCAGGTGCCGGTGATTTTCCGGCGGGTTTTCGGCGCCGAGGAGAATAGTCATGACCAGGGGTGAGCAGTTGTACGAAGGCAAGGCAAAGATAATTTATGCCACCGATGACGACGACTATCGCATCCTCTATTTCAAGGATGACGCCACTGCTTTTGACGGCGCCAAGAAGGGCACCATCGTTGCCAAGGGCATCATCAACAACCAGGTTTCCTGCCGGATTTTTACCATGCTGGCGGAAAACGGCATTCCCACCCACCTGGTGAAAAAACTTTCCGAGCGGGAAGTGCTGGTGAAGAACGTGGCCATCATGCCGGTGGAGGTGGTGGTGCGCAACATCATCGCCGGCAGCCTGGCAAAAAGAATGGGGCGTCCGGAAGGGGAGAAACTGCCTTTTCCGATCGTCGAGTACTATTACAAGAACGACGATCTCCACGACCCGATGATTAACCGCGACCACGTGCTGGCTTTCGGTCTGGCCAGTGAAGCGCAGATCGACCAGGCCCGGGAGCTGGCCCTGAAGATCAACAGCATCCTCCAGCCTTTCTTTGCCGACCGGGACATCATCCTGGTGGATTACAAGCTGGAGTTCGGCGACTTCCACGGCCAGCTGCTGCTGGCGGACGAGATCTGCCCCGACACCTGCCGCCTGTGGGACGCCGAAAGCCTGGAGAAAATGGACAAGGATCGCTTCCGGCGCGACCTCGGCAAGGTCGAAGAGGCCTACGTGGAAGTGTGCCGCCGGGTTTGCGACCAGTAGCGGCTGTCTGTCCGTGGATGTTGGTATAAATGAATATTCATAAACTGTCCCTGCAGCTGGCGGCCGAAAACTACCCGATCATCATCGGCACTGGTTTGATCGGCGAGGCGGGCGGCGAGGTGCACCTGCCGCATTTTCGCGCCAAGACGGGGGTGTTGATTACCAATGAGACCGTGGCCGGGCTCTACCTGGAGGCGGCACAGGAATTTTTCCGCCGGGCCGAGTACGACCTGCAGCCGATTGTCATCCCCGACGGCGAGCAGTACAAGAACCGGGAAGTGCTTTTTTCCCTCTACGAGCAGATGTTCGAGGCCGGCCTGCAGCGGGACAGCTTCGTCTGCGCCCTGGGCGGCGGCGTGGTGGGCGACCTGGCCGGTTTCGCCGCTTCCACCTACATGCGCGGTCTCGACCTGGTGCACCTGCCCACCACCCTGCTGGCCCAGGTGGACAGCGCCATCGGCGGCAAAAACGGCATCAACCTGCCGGTGGGCAAGAACCTGATCGGTACCTTCTACCAGCCGCGGGCGGTGATTTCCGACGTCAACCTGCTGGCCACCCTGCCGGACGACGAGTTTTTCAGCGGCCTGGGCGAAGTGGTCAAGTACGCCCTGATCGTCGGCAACGACTTCGTTTCCTTCCTGGAGATGAATTTCCGGGAAATCATGGAGCGGGTGCCGAAGATTCTCGCCAACATGGTCCACTACTGCTGCCGCATCAAGGCCGATTTCGTCGCCCGGGACGAAAAGGAGCAGCTGGGGGTGCGGGCCATCCTCAACCTGGGGCACACCATGGCCCACGCCTTGGAAACCGTTTTTGCCTACCAGGAGATGAAGCACGGCCTGGCGGTGGCCAAGGGCTTGGCTTTTGCCGCCCTGGTTTCCCTGGAGGCGGGAACGCTTTCCGAGAACGAATTCCGGCAGGTGATGGAACTGTTCCGGCTTTTCGAGCTGGATGTTTCGCCGCCGCCGGCAGTCGACGACGAACAGCTGCTGACGGTCATGATGCGCGACAAGAAAATGACCGCCGAATCGTTGAACATGATCCTCCTACGCAGCATCGGCCAGCCGTTCCTCTACAGCAAGGTCAGCCGGGAACTGCTGCAGGCCGCGTTCGCCAAGTGGCGGTCCGGGATGGCGGCCGGCTGACCGGCATGAGTGGCTCCGATGACGGCCGACAATAGCTTCCTGGTGGCGGCGAAGGGGCTGCAAAAAAGCTACCGGCAGCGGGGGAGCGGGTTCCTGGCGGCCGGCGGCCGGATCAGGGCCGTGGCCGGCGTCGACCTGGAAGTCGGGCCGGGGGAGATCGTCGGCTTGGTGGGCGAGTCCGGCTGCGGCAAATCCACCCTGGGGCGACTGCTCCTGCGCCTGGAACACCCTGACGCCGGCCGGATTTTCTACCGGGAAACCGATTTGTCGGCTCTGGACGAAAAGGCCCTGCGTCCTTACCGGCGCCACCTGCAGATAATTTTCCAGGATCCCTACTCGTCCCTCAACCCGCGGATGAGAATCGGGAAGATCATCGAGGAGCCGCTGGTCATCCACCGGTTGGGAGAGGCGGCCGCCCGGCGGCAGCGGGTGCGGGAACTGCTGGAGATCGTCGGCCTGGACCCCGGGGTAGCAAACCGCTATCCCCACGAGTTCAGCGGCGGCCAGCGGCAGCGGATCGGCATCGCCCGGGCCCTGAGCCTGCAGCCGGAGTTCGTGGTGGCCGATGAGCCGGTTTCCGCCCTCGATGTTTCGGTCCAGGCGCAGATTCTCAACCTGCTGCTGGATTTGCGGCAGCAGTTCCGCCTGGCCATGTTGTTTATCTCCCACGACTTGAGCGTGGTGAAGATGGTCAGCGACCGGGTGCTGGTCATGTACCTGGGCAGCATCATCGAGGAAGCCCCGGGCGACGAGCTTTACAAGCGGCCGCTGCACCCCTACAGCCGGCTGCTGCTGCAGTCGATTCCCCTGCCGGATCCCCGGCGCCGCCGGCAGCGCCCGCCGGGCGGGGTTCCCGACGGCGGGGAAAGCGGCAATGCCGGCTGCGCTTTTTACCCCCGCTGTCCCGAAAAGCGGGAAATCTGCCGCCGGCAGCCGCCGGCGCTGGTGCGGCAGGGCGGCGGGCGCCGGGTGGCCTGTCACCTGTACCAGGACGAGACCATTTAACTCCAGTTAAGGAAACCGATGACTTCAACGACCAACATTTCCATCTTCATTGCCTTTACCGCCGGGCTGCTTTCCTTCGTCTCGCCCTGTGTCTTGCCGCTGATTCCCTCTTACCTGACTTATATTACCGGGGTTTCCTTCGATGAGCTGGTGGATTCGCGGGAAAAGTCGATCCGCCGGCGGACCATTATCCACTCCCTGCTGTTCATTCTCGGGTTCAGCCTCGTGTTCACCGCCCTGGGGGCTTCGGCCACTTATATCGGCAATTTTTTCCAGCAGAACCAGGCCCTGATCCGCAAGGTGGGAGGCGTCATCGTCATCATTCTCGGCATCCACATCACCGGGGTGATCAAGCTGCAGTTCCTGGACAAGGAAAAGCGCCTGGAGCTGAAGAGCCGGCCCATCGGCTACCTGGGTTCGGTGCTCGTCGGCGTCGCTTTCGCCGCCGGCTGGACCCCCTGCATCGGGCCGATCCTGGCCAGCATCCTGCTCTACGCCAGCACTTCCCAGAACATGGCCGGCGGCATCATCCTGCTCCTGGCCTATTCCCTCGGCCTGGGGGTGCCGTTCCTGGTTTCGGCCCTGGCTTTCAACTCTTTCCTGGCCTATTTTGCCAAGCTCAACCGCTACCTGCGGATTATCAGCATCGTCAGCGGCATTTTTCTTATCATTATCGGCGTCATGCTTTTCTTCAACCTGTTCGCCGTTCTGTCACAATACATGAACATGCTCATTCCTGTTGGGCACGGAGGTTGACGAAGATGAAACTTTTGATCCCGATTCTGGAACTGCTGGGCTTTTTCATCTGTGTCTGCGGGGTCGCCCTGTGGCTGATCCATGACATGTACACGGTGGCCACCATCATCATGGCGGTGGGGGGCGTCATGATCATCGCCGGCATGCTGATCGAGAGATTCGTGATCGGCTACTATGAAGACTGAATGATTTTTTGCCGCCGCGGGCAAAAAAAGGGAAGAGCCAAGGCTCTTCCCTTTTGTGTGCCGTCGCGGTCAGTTTGATTTAGGATGCCGCCAGCTTGATTGAGGCGTTTTCCGCTGCCAGCATCACGTGGTAGAACAGCGGCGAGGCGGTCAGCAGCGGGTGGGTGGCATACTGCATGGTGGCCAGCTGTTCGGCGGTCAGGCTGTCCTGGATGGCGACGGCGACGATGTTGACCATGTCGGCGGCCCCTTCGCCGCCGCAGACGTGGCCGCCGACGATGACGCCGTCGGCCTTCCGGAACAGCAGCTTGGCTTTCATTTCCGGCACGCAGCCGGGCAGACCGCCGGGATGCCGGTTGGGAGCCACCGCTTCGCCGACTACCACCTCGATGCCTTCATCGGCGGCTGCCTTGCTGGTCAGGCCGGCGGCGGCGATGGTCAGGTCGCCGATCTTGGTGGCGAAGGCCCCCAGGGCGCCCATGGTTTTCCGGCGGCGGCCGTCAATGTTCCAGGCGGCGATCATGCCTTCGGAACAGGCCACCGAGGCCAGGCGGATGCCGCAGGGCTTGCCGGTGATCAGGGAGAACTTGCTGGCGCAGTCGCCGGCCGCCAGGATGGCCGGGTCGCTGGTCTC
The DNA here is from genome assembly GCA_019306045.1 of Deltaproteobacteria bacterium. Taxonomy (GTDB): domain Bacteria; phylum Desulfobacterota; class Anaeroferrophillalia; order Anaeroferrophillales; family Anaeroferrophillaceae; genus JAFDMG01. The sequence continues at coordinate 9,319 of JAFDMG010000009.1, forward strand.
CAGGTATTCGTTGACCTTGATGCCGCCCCGGGGATCGGCTTCCAGGCCGGCCTGGGCCGCCAGCTCGATGTTGGGGGCGGCGCCGATGCCGACGATAACCACGTCGGCGGGCAGCACCTGGCCGTCAGCCAGCTTGACCCCGGCGGCCCGGTCGCTGCCCTCGATGGCCTCCACCCGGCAGTTGGTCATCACCTCGATGCCGAGTTTTTCCAGGGCCGCCTCGGCGGCCAGGCAGTATTCCTCCTCGCAGGCCAGCATCAGGCAGTGGGGCAGCATTTCGATCACCGTGATCCGCCGGCCGCCGCCCATGACGGCCACCTGTTCCGCCATCTCGACGCCGATGAAGCCGCCGCCGATGACGACGACGTTCTTGGCGTTTTCCAGGGCGGTCAACAGCTCCTGCAGGTATTCCGGGCTCTTGCGCACCGGGAACACGTTCCGCAGGTCGATGCCGGGCATCGGCGGCATGATCGGCTTGGAGCCGGTGCCGAGGAGCAGCTTGTTGTAGCTCAGCGTCTCGCCGTCCTCGAAGGTCAGGACCTGTTTTTCCCGGTCGATGGCGGTTACCGTTTTGACAATGAATTCCAGGCCCATTTTGAGAAAATTGTCGTCGGGAACCACGTCCTTGGCCACGTCGCCGAGGAAGCCGTAGATGTAGGGGATGCCGCAGGGCACCAGGGCCTTGCTGGCGTTGCGGATGATGGTGACCTGTCTGGCCGGGTTCAGCCTTTTCAGGGTTACGGCGGCCATCAGGCCGGCGGCCGAGCCTCCAATGATTGCGACGTCGGTGGTTTTCATGCGTCTGCTCCTTTTATCCGTGCACAGGTTGCAAGTGGACATTTGCTGCCGGCCGCCGCCCGGCCGCCGGAAGCCATTAAAAAGTTGTGGTTTTACCGTGCCCCTATGTATTACTTTTCCCCTGCCCTGTCAAGGGGGCAGCTTCGGCCCCGGCCAGGGGGATGATTTTGATCAGGGAGATTTTGTTGGCCGTTACCCGGGTGACCGTCAGCCGGGCGGTGTCGGTCTCGATGCTGTCGCCGGGCGCCGGAATTTTGCCCAGCCGGGAAAGGACGAAGCCGGCCAGGTGGTGGTATTCCTCGTCCTCGGGAATTTCCAAGAAGGGGATTTCGTGGTTGAGCCGGCGCACCGGGATGTCGGCCCGCACCAGGTAGGAGCCGTTCTGCATGGCAATGATTTCCGCCGTGCTGCCGTTGCTCATCTCGTCCCGCATCTCGCCGATGATTTCCTCGATGACGTCCTCCATGGTCACCAGCCCCTCCATGCCGCCGTATTCGTCGACGACGATGGCGATGTGGGTCTGGTGCTGGCGGAAGGTGTCCATCAGGTTGTCCAGGGGCATGATTTCCGGCACGAACAGCACCGGCCTGACAATCTGTTTCAGGCTGAAGCGCTTGCCGAACTGGTGGGTCAGCAGGTCCTTGATGTGCAGGTAGCCGATGACGTCCTCGCGGTTGTCGCGGTAAACGGGATAGCGGGAAAAGCCATGCTGGCGGATGAGGCGCTGGATCTCGGCGTAGGGAGTGTGCAGCTGCAGCATGGCCACTTCCTGCCGGGGAATCATAATCTCTTTGACCGTGGTTTTCTCGATCTCCAGGATGTTGTGCATCATCAGGAATTCCTGGTGATTGAGCAGGCCGGCTTCCCGGCCGGTGAGGATAAAGGACTTGATCTCCTCTTCAAAAAGCGGTTCCTGGCGCTGGTCGCCGCTGACCGCCGGCCGCACCAGCAGCCCGGTGAAGACGGACAGCAGCCGGGTGAGCGGCCTGAGAACGGTGATCAGCAGATACAGGGGCCGGGCCACCTGCAGAGCCAGCTGGTCGGCGTGGCCGGTGGCGTAGGTTTTGGGGCTGATTTCCGCGAAAACCAGCAGGATCATGGTTACCGCCAGGGTGGAGATCAGCACCCCCTTGTCGCCGAAGAAATAGACGCAGAGGTAGGTAGCGATCGCCGAGGCGGCCACGTTGACGAAGTTGTTGCAGATGAGCACGGTGGCGATGAAGTCGTGGGGCCGGTGCAGGAGCTGCTTCAGGCGCTGGGCCGCCCGGGGGTCTTTCTTGCCGTAGTAGCGCAGCCGGTGGCGGTTGAAGGCGATCAGCGCCGTTTCGGTGCCGGAGAAAAAGGCCGAAAGAATCACCAGGATGACGAAGATGGCAAACAGCAGGATCAGGGGCCAGTGGTCGGTAGCCATAGAGGGATAATTCGCTTTACAAAGTCCGGATTATCTTTTAAGTTTAGGCGGGTTGCCGCCGCCGGGCCGGGGCTTTTCCGGCCCGGATTTGCTGCCGTTGCCAGGCCGTGGCTGTTCCCAATATAGGTTATGGCCCTTGAGTTGTCAATCACGGCCGCAACTTTTACCCGCTGGGGAATCGGATAAATCGATGAAAGTCAAGGAACTGACCATCCAGGGTTTCAAATCGTTCGTGCATCGGACGAGGATTCCGCTGCACCCGGGCATTACCGTGGTTGTCGGCCCCAACGGCTGTGGCAAGAGCAACATCCTCGATGCCCTCCGCTGGGTGATGGGCGAACAGCGGCCGTTGCAGCTGCGGGGCAAGAACATGGCGGACGTGATTTTCAACGGTACCCACACCCTGAAGCCGGCCGGCATGGCGGAGGTCAGCCTCACCATGGTGGCCGACAACGGCGGCCGGCTGCCGGAACCTTATGACCAGTACAGCGAACTGATGATCACCCGCCGCATGTACCGCCACGGCGAGAGTGAATACTTCCTTGGCCGGGTGCCCTGCCGGCTGAAGGATATCACCGCCCTTTTCCGGGATACCGGCATCGGTGCCAAGGGCTACGCTTTCATCGAACAGGGGCGGGTTTCCCAGATCATTACCGCCCGGCCGACGGAGATCCGGGAGATGTTCGAGGAGGCGGCCGGGATCTCCGGCTTCCAGGTCCAGCGGCAGGAAAGCTACCGCAAGATCAGGGAGAGCGAGGTCAATCTCGAGCGCCTGGACGACATCATCCGGGAGGTCAGCCGCAACCTGCGCCACTTGCGCAAACAGGCCCGGCAGGCGGAGAAATTCAGCCGCCTCCAGGATGAGGAACGGCAGCTGGACCAGCGGCTGACCGGCTGGCGCCACCGTCGGCTGACGGCGGAGCTGGCACCCCTGCGGGCTGCCGTGGAAAGCCGAAAAGAGGAACTGGCGGACCGGGAAAGCCGGCGGCAGCGGCTGGGGGCGGAGCTGGCGGACCTGCAGGCGGCGCTCGAGAAGTTGCAGCGGCAGATCGATGATTACCGCCAGCGGCTGAACCAGGGCCGGGAAACCCTGATCACCACCAATTCGAACATTGCCCTGCGGCGCCAGGAACTGGCCGGCCTGCAGCAGCAGCTGCAGGCGGCCGAAAATCGTGCCCGCGGCAGCCGTCGCCGCCTGGAGGAGGTGGAGCGTTCCCTGGCGGGGCTGGAAGAGGAGCTGGCGGCCGCTACTGGGCGCTGGCAGGCCCAGGAGGAGGCCCGGCAGGCCCTGGAAGCCGATTACGAGCGGGCCAAGCAGGCGGCCGCCGAAGAGGCCGGCCGGGAAGACCGCCTGCGGCAGGAGCTTTTCGTTCTCCTGCGGCAGGAAACCGACTGCCATAACGAGGAGCTGCTCAACCGGGAAAAACGGCAGCGCCTCGAGCAGCGGCGCCAGGAGCTGCAGTCCCGGCACCGCCGGGACCAGGAGGCTTGCCAGGCCCTGGAAAAGGAAATGGACGAGGCGGAACAGGCGCTGGACGAGATCCGGCGGCAGCGGCAACAGGCGGCGGCCGCGAATCAACGGCTGCGGGAGCTGCTGGCCCGGGAGCAGGACTGCCGGCGGCAGCTGGAAGAGCAGCGCCAGGAGGTCTTGGGCCGCTTTACCGTCCTGGACCGGGAGTGGCACCGGCTGCAGACTAAGGTGGCGGAGGGCTTCGGCTTCAGCGAGGGCATGAAGCAGGCTCTCCAGGAGGAGGCGGCCGCCATCCCCATCGGTTCCTTCTGGGATGTTTTCGCCGAAGTGCCCACCGAATGGGAAGCGGCCCTGGAACTGTTCATTCGCCAGCTGTGCGAGGGGGTGGTGATTGCCGACCAGCAGGCGGTGGATGAGTTTATCGACCGCCAGCGCCGCCGGCCGCGGGTGGCGGCGCTCCATCCCCGGAAAACCCCCCTGCTCATCGACGGCCAGCCCCTGTCGGCGGCCGAGATTCCCTGCCTGGCGGACCTGGTGCGGGTGAAAGAGAAATTTCGCCAGGTGGTGGAGCCCGTCCTGCGGCAGACCTTTGTGGCCGAGGACGGCGACACCGCCCGCCGCCTGCTGCCGGAGCTGCCGGCCAACTCCTACGTGCTGACCATCGACGGGGAAATTTATGCCGGCAACGGCTGGTTCTGGGTCGGCCGGCCCCAGGAGCAGGAGCAGCTGGACCTGCTTTCCCTGCGCCGGCAGCGCGACGAGGCCGCGGCCGAGCGGCAGCGCCTTGGCCGGGAACTGGCGGCGGTTGAAGAAACCCTGGCTGAAAGTGACGGCCGGCTGGCGGCCCTGCGGCAGGAGGAGGAGGCGAGCCGGCAGCGGCTGACGACGGCCCAGGAGGAAGAGCGGCGGCGGGAGCGCCTGGTCGGCGAGCTGCGGCAGCGGCTGGCGGCGGCCAGGGAGCGGCAGCAGCAGGGAGAAGAAGAAGCCCGGCGGCTGGCGGCCCAGGAAGCGGAGCTGGCAGCCGGCACCGCCGCCCTAGATGACCGGCTGGCGGCGATCGCGACGGCCAAGAGTGAACAGGAGAAACAGCTGGCGGCCCTGGCCGATCGGCATCGGGCGGCCAGGGAGCAGCTGCTGGCCCTGCAGGAACAGCTGACGGAAAAGAAGGTCGCCCTGGCGGCGGTGGCCGCCGAAAAAAGCCGGCTGGAGCGCGAGCGGCAGCAGCTGGCGGCGGAAAAGGAGCGCCTCCAGCGCCAGCAGGTTTCTCTGGGGCGGGAAATCGAGGGCAACCGGCGCCAGCAGGCCGCCATCGAAGCCGGGATCGGCGAGCAGGAGGCCGAAGTTGGCCGCCTGGAAGTGGAATGCCGGGTGCTCGAGGAGAAACTGACTGCCTGCCTGCGGGAAAAAGAGCAGCTGGCGGCGACGCAGCAGCAGCGTCAGGAGGATGCCCGCCGCCTGGACCAGGAACTGGCGGCCCGGCGGCCGGAGCTGCTGGAAAAGCAGCTGGCTCTCCAGGAGCTGGAAAACGGCGTCCGGCAGCTGGAAAACGGCTTCAGCCAGCGCTACGGCACCTCCCTGGCGGCCTACCTGGCCAGCGATGACCGGCCGGAGCCGGAAACGCCGCTGGACGAGGAGGAAGCGGCCGCCCGCCTCGAGGAGATCCGGCGGCAGCTGGCCGAGTTCGGCCAGGTCAATCTCCTGGCGCTCGAGGAAATGACCGAGGTGCAGCAGCGCCACGATTTTCTCAAGGAACAGAAAGCCGACCTGCTGGCCTCCATCCGGACGGTGCGGGACGCCATCGAGAAAATGGAAACCAGCTCCCGGGAAAAGTTCCTGGCCACCTTTTTCCAGGTCAACGACCACTTTTCCCAGCTTTTCAGCGAGCTTTTCGGCGGCGGCCGGGTTTCCCTGCGGCTGACCGACGAGGAGAACATCTGGGAGGCCGGCATCGACATCGCCGCCGCACCGCCGGGCAAGCGGCTCCAGAACCTGCGGCTTTTTTCCGGCGGCGAGAAGGCCCTGATCGCCATCGCTTTGATTTTTGCCTTTTTCCGGGTCAACCCGGCGCCTTTCTGCGTCCTGGACGAAGTGGACGCGCCCCTGGATGATGCCAATATCATCCGCTTCAACCAGCTGGTGCGGAAGTTCGCCGCCGACAGCCAGTTCCTGCTGATTACCCACAACCAGAAAACCATGACCATCGGCGACTACCTCTACGGGGTGACCATGGAGGAGAGCGGCGTTTCCAAGGCGGTGGCGGTGGAGTTGACCGACTACCGCTTCCGGGACCAGCCCCGGCGGGCGGCGCTGGCCGAATAAATGCGAGGATAACAGGTTGTCGACATGAGTGAAGATAAAAAGTCCCCGGAGCGTCAGGACGCTCCCCGGGAAAAGAAGGGTTTTTTTGGCCGCCTTTTCGGCCGCGACCGCCAGGAAGAACAAGCGGAGGAGGCCGCCGCGTCGGCTCCGTCCCCGGCGTCGCCGGCTGCGGAGGAGCCGCCGACAGCCACGGCCGAACCGGCAGCGGTGCCAGAGCCGCCGACAGCGGCCGCGCCGGCCGCGGCCGCCGCCGAGCCTGATGCCGGGCAGGAAGAGAAAGCCGCTGGCGGCCAGTCGCCGCCGGCCTCGACGGCCGACGAAGGCGAACCGCCGGCGCCGGCGAAAGAGGTGGATGAGAAAAAGTCCGACCAGGCGGAAAAGGGCCGGGGCGGGCTTTTTTCCCGCCTCAAATCGGGGCTGAGCAAAACCCGGCACCGGTTTGTCGGCACCTTGGACAACCTGCTCTACGGCCAGAAAAAGATTGACGAGGAGTTCCTCGAGGAACTGGAAGAGATCCTCCTGACCTCCGACCTCGGGGTGCAGACCAGCTATCGGCTTTTCCGCGAGGTGGAGGAGCGGGTGAGCCACCAGGCCTTGGAAGACCCGCAGCAGCTGCGCCTTTTCCTGCAGCAGGAGATCCGGAAGATTCTCCAGGGGTCGGAACGGCCCTGGGAGCTGGACGCCCGGCCCTACGTGATCATGGCGGTGGGGGTCAACGGCGTCGGCAAGACCACCACCATCGGCAAGCTGGCGGCGATTTTCAGCGGCCAGGGCAAGAAGGTGATCCTGGGCGCCGCCGACACCTTCCGGGCGGCGGCGGTGGAGCAGCTGGAAATCTGGTCCGAGAGGGCCGGGGTGCCCATCGTCCGCCAGAAGATGGGTGCCGACCCGGCGGCGGTCTCCTTCGACACCGTCCAGGCGGCCGTCAATCGGCAGCTGGACGTGGCCATCATCGATACCGCCGGCCGCCTGCACACCAAGGTCAACCTGATGGACGAGCTGAAAAAGATGCAGCGGGTGATCAGCAAGGCCCTGCCGGGGGCGCCCCATGAAATCCTCCTGGTTCTCGACGCCAACACCGGCCAGAACGCCATCAATCAGGCGCGGATGTTTCACGAGGCCCTCGGGGTGACCGGCCTGGTGATGACCAAGCTGGACGGCACGGCCAAGGGCGGCGTGATTGTCGGTGTCTGCGATGAACTGCAGCTGCCGGTGCGCTATATCGGCATCGGCGAGCGGCTGGAGGATCTGCGGCCTTTCAAGGCGGATGACTTCGTTGACGCGCTCTTCGACCGCATCGGTTGAGCCGGCCGCGACAATTCGGAAAAAGACAGCAAGCCATGGGCCGCGAAACCGAACTTGACGATCTCGAACTGGAGAAGCTGCTCGAAGACGACGATTTCCTCGAGGATTTTGACGTCGATGAGCTGGCGGAAGATCTCCTGGTCGATGATTCCCCGCCGGCCGCCGGCGAAACTGTCGACCCGGAGGCGGTCCCGGCTGCGGCTGCCGCTTCCGCCCCGACGGCTCCCGCCGAACCGGCGGCCGCCAAACCAGCGGCGGCGCCTTCTTCCCGACCTCGACGACGGTTGCTGCTGCCGCTGCTGCTGGCCCTGCTGGTGATGCTGCTGCTGGCGCCGCAGGTCTACTTTGCCGCCCGCCTCGTGCAGCGGCGGCCGGTGATCCGCAGCCAGGTGCTGCCCGTGACGCCGCCGGTCATGACGTCGCCGGCATCCCTGCCGGCGGCAGAGGATGCCGACCTGCCGGCGAAAGCGGCGGCCCCGGCACTGGAGGATATCACTACCTTCAGCTTCTTCTATCCCCTGTACTCCCTCGAAGGACTGCAGGTCCTGGGGGTCGATATCCGGCTGATTTTTTCGCCGCCCCCCGGTTCCGTGTTCACCCTTTCCCGGGAGCAGGTTGCCCAGCTGCAGGCGGAAATCATCGCCGCCCTTGATGACTTCATCGGCGGCCGCCTGCTGGAGGAGATCCGGCAGCCCAAGCCGGTTTTCGCCCGCCTGATCAGGAAAAGCATCGGCCGGATTCTCTCGCGGTGGCGCTGCCCGCCGGCAACTATCAGCCTCGAAAACCTGGTGATCAAGTAGGACCGCCGGTGACTGTTGCGGATCGCCTGGAAAAGTTGCTTGACTGCCTGCGCCGCTGCGGCTCGGTGCTGCTGGCCTATTCCGGCGGCGTGGACAGTGCCCTGCTGCTCGACCTGTTGGTGCGGGAGGCCGGCATTCCCTGCTGCCCGGTTTTCGTTGACCACCCGGCCCTGAGGCCGGCGGAAAGGGAAGCGGCGGCGGCAGCGGTCCGCCGGCACGGCGGCCTGGTGCTGCCGGTGTCCCTGGCGGTCATGGCCCCCATCTGGGGGGCGACGGCCGCCGACCGCTGCTATCGCTGTAAGCAGTTTTTCTTTACCGGGCTGCAGGCGCTGGCCGGCGAACGAGGCCTGCAAACGGTCTGCGACGGCACCCACGCCGGCGACAACCCGGCCCGGCCCGGCCGCCGGGCCCTGGAGGAACTGGGCATTGTCAGCCCCCTGCTGCGGGCCGGCTGGGACAAGCCGCTGATCCGCCGGGTGGCCCGGGAACGCGGGCTGGCGGTCTGGCGGCGGCCGGCCGCCGCCTGCCTGGCGGTGGGCATCGAGGGGCCGGCAACCGCCGACCGGCTATCCTGGCTGGCGGCCATGGTCGACTACCTGGACAGCAAGTTGGCAGTGCCGCTGCGCCTGGGCCTGACAGACGACGACGGCCTGGTGGTCAGCTGTCGGCCCGCCGACCGGCCGCGGCTGGAGAAGCTCCTGGAGCAGAAAAAACTGCCGCCGGTGCTGGCCGCCCGCCGGCCGCGGCGAATCGTCTATCGCCAGCTGCGGGGCGGCGCCCTGGTCTGAAACCAAATTTCCCGAGGATGGCCATGAACGAAAAGTATCTCGATGAACTGCTGCAGGCCCTGGAGGAAGGCCGCCTGAGCCGGGAGGTGGTGCTGGCCGAACTGAAGGATTTGCCTTACCGCGACATCGGCATTGCCCACCTGGACACCCACCGCGGTCTGCGGGACCGGCTCGGGGAGGTGGTTTTTGCCGCCGGCAAAACCACTTCCCAGCTGGAAACGATTCTGCGCCACCTGCTGACCATGCCGGGGAACATCCTGGTCACCCGCCTTGACGACCGGCAGGCCGCGGCGCTCCAGCCGCTGTTTCCCCAGTTTACCTACGACGAAGTCGGCCGCTGCCTGGTCTGCCGCCGCCGGGAAATCGAGCCGGCCGGCCGGGGAACGGTGCTGGTGGTGACGGCGGGAACTTCGGACCTGCCGGTGGCCCGGGAGGCGGTGATTACCCTGGAGCTGCTGGGCCAGCCGGTGGAATTGCTGGCCGACGTCGGGGTTGCCGGCCTGCACCGGCTGCTGGCCTATCGCGAACAGCTGTGGCGGGCCGCGGTCATTGTCGCCGTGGCCGGCATGGAAGGCGCCCTGCCCAGCGTCATTGCCGGCCTCGTGGACCGGCCGGTGATCGCCGTGCCCACCAGCGTCGGCTACGGGGCGGCCTTCGGCGGCGTGGCGGCCCTGTTGGGAATGCTGAACACCTGTGCCAGCGGCGTCGGAGTGGTCAACATCGACAACGGTTTCGGCGCCGCCTGCCTGGCGGCGCTGATCAACCGGGCCGACTGAGACTCAGCTGGTTTCCGCTTCCAGGTATTCCCGCACGTCGATCAGGCTGGCGATGATTTTGTCCACCGTTGGCGGCAGTTCCGTTGGGCTCAGCTCGAGGGTGATCGCCCCTTGGTAGTCGAGCTGTTTCAGCAGGTAGAGAAAACGGGTCAGGGGCAGCAGTCCCCGGCCGGGGAACAGGTGTTCCCGACCGTGGCCGTAGTCGCTGAAATGAATATTGCGGATGCGGCCGGTTTCGTAGAAGCGGCGGAAGCCGCCGAGAAAGTTGGGATCGTGGGAGCCCAGGTGGGTGGTGTCGAAGGTCAGGTAAAGATTGTGCTTTTCGATGAATTCGGTCATCTTTTCCGGCCGCCGCAGGATGTTGGGGTTGAAACGGATGCGGTTGCCGACATAAGGCATGTTTTCGATCGTAATCAGGGTGCGGCTGTTTCGCGACAGCTGCTGGAAATCCTTGACCCGGCGGAACCAGCGCCAGAACTTGATTTCCGGGGGGAACCACAGGGGCGGATGGAAGTTGACCAGTGGGATGCTGAAGTCGTCGGCCAGTTCAATGGTACGCAGCAGGGTTTTGATCTGGTTGCCCCAGCCGGCCAGGCGGAAAAACGGGGCGTGGATGGAAGCGATGGGGCAGATGGCCAGCAGCTTCTCGATGATCTGGTGGGGGTCGTGGCGCTCGAAAACGGTGTTGATGACCAGTTCCACGCCGTCGAAGCCGCACTCCCGGGCAATGGCGAACGCCTCGGAAAGTTTGAGATGGTAGAGAGTGCCGGCCGAAAGAATAATGGCAATGCGCCGTTCACTCCGGGGCG
>JAFDMG010000010.1 GCA_019306045.1 Deltaproteobacteria bacterium
ATCAGGGAAGCCAAGCCATCGGCATAGCGAAAGCCGGAAAACACGCCGCCGGCCAGGGCCGGTTCATCGGCGGGCTCGGCCGGCAGGCGCAGAGCGGCGACTGCCGGGGCGCAGTCATGACAGAGATAAGGATAGAAAGCCGAGGGCGCTGTCGGCCGGCAGAAGGGATACGCCGCCAGCACGCCGCAAAGAAGACAGCGACGGGGAAAGACAACCGCGGTCAGGGCCGGCCACATGGGATGCAAGCCGTCGGCGCCGGCAGCGGCCGCCGTCAGGCGGGCAGCAGGAGGCTCCGGCCGGTCATCTCCGCCGGCAGCGGCAGCTCCAGGACCTGGCAGATGGTAGGGGCGATGTCGGCCAGGATGCCGTCCCGGCGCAACTGCCGCCCCCGGAAAGCCTCCCCCACGAGAATGAAAGGCACCGGGTTGCAGGTGTGGGCGGTCATTGGCCGGCCGTCATCGACGCCGCCTTGGGACAACACCTGATCCACCACCAAGCCGAGGCAGCGGTCCACCGTCTCGCAGGCCTTGACGGCGGCGGCAAAATTCCCGGTATGCCCCACCATGTCACCGTTGGCAAAATTGAGAATCACCACCTGGTACTGGCCGCCGGCCAGCCGCCGGACGGTTTCCGCCGCCACCTGGTCGGCGCTCATTTCCGGCTTCAGGTCGTAGGTTTTGACCTCCCGGGGGGAGGGAACCAGGCAGCGGTCCTCGCCGGGGAAGGGCTCTTCCCGGCCGCCGTTGAAGAAAAAGGTCACGTGGGCGTACTTTTCGGTCTCGGCGATGTGCAGCTGCCGCCAGCCGGCCGCCGCGACCACCTCTGCCAGCACCTGGTGCAGCTCTTCCGGCGGGAAAGCCACCGGCAGGTCAAAGGTGGCGTCATACTCGGTAAAACAGACGTAGGAGCTGAGCCGCGGCCAGCGCTGGCGGTCAAAGGCGTCAAACCCGGGCTCGGTGAAGGCCCGGGTGATCTCCCGGGCCCGGTCGGCCCGGAAATTGAAGAAAATAATCGCATCGCCGTCGCTCACCAGGCACGGCCGGCCCTGGTCGTCAAGAATAACGGTGGGGAGGACAAATTCGTCGGTTTCACCGGCGGCATAGGCCATGTCGATGGCGGCCGCCGGGCTGTTCGCCGTCCGTCCCTCGCCCGCCACCAGGGCCCGGTAGGCCAGGGCCACCCGCTCCCAGCGCTGGTCCCGGTCCATGGCGTAAAAGCGGCCGGTGATGGTGGCCAGGCGGCCGACGCCGGTTTCATCGAGGTACTGCTGAAAATGGCGCAGATACTCGCCGGCACTGCTGGGGGGCGTATCCCGGCCGTCCAGGAAAGCATGGATACAGACCCGCGACAGGCCCAGCCCGGCCGCCATGGCCAGCAGGGCCCGCAGGTGATCCAGGTGGCTGTGCACGCCGCCGTCGGAAAAAAGCCCCATCAGGTGCAGGGTGCCGCCGTTGGCGAGCACTCCGGTCATGGCCTGGCGCAGCACCGGGTTGGCGGCAAAACGGCCCTCTTCGATCGCCTTGGAAATCCGGGTCAGGTCCTGGTAGACGATGCGGCCGGCGCCGATGTTCAAATGGCCGACTTCGGAATTGCCCATCTGGCCGGCCGGCAGGCCCACCGCCAGACCGGAGGCCTCCAGGGTGGTATGGGGATAGCGGTCGGCCAGGCGGTTCATCACCGGGGTGGCGGCCCGGGCAACGGCGTTGCCGGGACCGTCGGGGGCCACGCCCCAGCCGTCGGCGATAATCAGTACCAGGGGTTGATGTTTGGCAGCCATCGGCATCATTCCTCCAGGGGCGTCACCACTACCGGCGCCAAGTCATAGGTATTGTACCGACCGCAGGCCGGACAGCGGTCGACCCACCGGGGGGCAAACCGCCGGCAATGGCGACAGCGATAGACCAGGGGCAGCTGGTCGCCGAATCCCACCGCCTGCTTGAAACGGTCGACAACCTTGTTCAACTCCCGGGAACGCCGGTATTCCAGCTCGGCGGCCACCATTTCCACCAGCGGGTTGCCGACCACCTGCTGCTCCAGCTCGGCCACCAGCTTGCCCGCCTGCTCCAGCTCCTGGTTTTCCAGGCAGAAAACCGCGTACAGCAGCCGGGCCGGCCAGTAGCCGTAAGCCTTGGCCACCATCTGCCGGTAAAACTTGTTGATCTTTTCCCGGACGTCACCACCGCCCTGCGGCTGCAAAAGCCGCTCGCTTTCCTGCAGCAGCCTGACGTTCGGCTGCTTTTTATAACCCTTGACCAGCACGGCGACGGCCTCGGCCAGCCTCTTGGGCTCGTCGCCGGCAGCCACGATCATCTCCGCTTCCAGCAGGTAGGCGGCCACGTAAGTGGGATCCTCGCCGAGCAATTCCTTGAGGGTCCGGCGGCTGTCTTCCAGCTCTCCCTGCCGCCACTGCTGGCGGGCCAACTCGTAGCGGCAGTTGTTGGCCGCCTCCCTGACGGCCTGCAGCCGCTCCCGGTCCTTTTTCCCCATTTTTTTTGCCAGCCGCAGCCAGGCATCCAGGGCCTCCGCCCAGGAAGGCACGGCCATGCAGGCGGTTGCCAGGCGGCGCAAAAGGTCCTGGTTGTCAGGGTATCGCTTGGCCAGCCGGGCCAGCTGGGCGGCCAGCAGCGCCGGCTCCCCGGCCTGTTCCAGCACCTCGGCCCGGAGCCAGTGCAGCCGGACATTTTCCGGCTCCAGCTGCAGGCCGGCCTCCACCGTCTCCCGGGCCGGCTCCACCTCGCCGGCTTCCAGGTAAAGGCGGACCAGCGCCTGGCGGGCCTCCAGGTGGCGGGGCTCCTGCCGCAAGGCTTTCTGGAAGAGTTTAGCCGCTTTCGCCTTTTCCGCCGCGTACCATTTTTCCAGCCCCTGGCGGCAGAGATCCCCGGCTTTCAACTGTTTTTTCAACTTTTTCTTTTCCCGCCGCCGGACCCGGGAACGGGCCAACAGGTCGAGGAGAAAAAAAGAAAGGATGCCCGCCCCGCCGGCCACGAAAGCAATGAGAATGAAAAACGGCAGGGTGGCCCGGGCCTGGAGCCCGCCGCCGAGCTGCAGGGAAACCGCTTCCGGGTTGAGGTAGAGGAGATAGGTGAAAAACAGCAGGAACAGCAAGCCTAACAGTAGCTGGATTCGGTAGGACATCTGATTCTGGCACCATGTTCGAGGTTGCAAAGAAGCCGCCGGCGGCGGCAGGCCAGGGTCAATAGTGGTAAGTCTCTCCCCGGATGATGGTCAGCGCCCGATAGACCTGCTCCAGGAGAATGACCCGGGCCAGCTCATGGGTGAAAGTCAGCGGCGACAGGGAGAGGAGGTAGTCAGCCTGCCGGCAGACGCTGTCGTCAAAGCCGAAGGCGCCGCCGAGGTAGAAGCAGACGCCGGGGCGGCCGCTGGCCAGCAGCTGTTCCAGCCAGGCGGCGAAATCGACGGTCGTCTGTGCCCGGCCCTGCTCCGTCAGCACCACCCGGTAAAAACGCTCTTTCCGCAGCAGCTCGGCCAGGCGCGGTGCCTGCCGGCGCCGGAAAACGGCCGGCTCTTCCCGGTTCCCGGGACGGGCTTCCCGGAGCTCCTGGATGTCCGCCGGCAGGTAGCGGCGCAAACGCCGGTGATACTCGGCGATCTCTCCCTGCAGCGCCCGGTTCCTGGTTTTACCGACAAAAACAAATTTCAGCCGCACCCCGGCCCACCACCATCGACCATCTCCAGGCGCGGCGCGTCGCTCCAGACGCCCTCGAGGTCGTAAAACCGGCGGATCGGCTCGTAAAAGACATGGACGATGACATCCCCGTAATCGAGCAGGGTCCAGTTGCCGCCCGACAGGCCTTCCACCCCCAGGGGCAGGTTCCCCTGCTTTTTCATTTCCAGCTGGATATTTTCACTGACCGCCTGGACGTGCCGGTCGGAACTGCCGCTGCAGATCACCAGGATGTCGGTTACCGACGAACGGCCCCGCAGATCGAGGATTACCGGGTCTTCCCCCTTCTTCTCCTCCAGGGCCTGGCAGACAATGTTGACTTTGGCCAGGGTTACTTGATCACTGCTGTTGATAAAGACACCTCCGGAAAAAGTTGCGCGGGCCGCAGCCGCACGGCGGAAGGCGGGATCACTCTTCCCCGCTGACGTACAACCCGTGGACCTCGATGTAGCGCTTGACGGCCGCCGGCAAGAGGTAGGCCAGGGAACGGCCGGCGCGGCACTCCCGCCTGATCAGGCTCGAAGAAATATCCAGCCGGGTTACCGGCTGGAAAAAGACTTTGCTGCCGCTCAGGTGGCGGAAAAGCCCTTCGCCTTCATAACAAAAATCCCCCCTGATGGCAACGGGAAAAACCTCGGTCGAGCGCGGGCTGCCGGGGTTCCGGCCGGCCAGAAAGCGGGACATGACGACAAAATTGGCCAGCCGGAAAAGCTCACCGTAAGCCTTCCAGGTTTCTATTTCCCGGAAAGCATCCCAGCCGATGATGAAAAACAGCTCCCCGCCGCCCTGCCGCCGGAAATGTTCCAGGGTATCGATGGAATAGGAAGGGCCGCCTTTTTCCAGCTCATAGGTGGAACAGCGGAAATAAGGATTGCCGTCGATGGCCGCTTCCAGCATCCGCAGGCGGTGGGCGGCGGCGGTTACCTGCCGGCCGCGCTTGTGGGGAGGCACCGCCGCCGGGACGAAACAGAGTTCATCCAGGGCCAGCCGCTGGCGCACCTCTTCGGCCGGCCGCAGGTGACCGAAATGCACCGGGTCAAAAGTGCCGCCGAAAATGCCGGTTTTCCTAGTCCCTGACTTGGCCGCTGCCATAGATAATGAACTTGGTCGTCGTCAGGCCTTCGAGCCCCATGGGACCGTAGGCGTGCAATTTGGTGGTGCTGATGCCGATTTCCGCGCCGAGGCCCATCTGGCCGCCGTCGCTGAAACGGGTGGAGGCGTTGACCATGACCACCGAGGAATTTACCCGGCGGAGAAATTCCTGGGCCCGCTGGTAGTCGCGGGTGATGATCGCTTCCGTGTGGTCGGAGCCGTAGGTGTTGATGTGGTCGATCGCCTGGTCAAGGCCGGCCACCACCCGCACCGCCAGCACCAGGGAAAGGTACTCGGCGTGCCAGTCCTCCTCGGTGGCCGCCGTCAGCCCGGGCACCAGCCCGCGGCTCTGCTCGCAGCCCCGGACCTCGACGCCGGCCCGCTGCAGGGCGGCGACCATCGGCGGCAGAAAGGCCGGGGCCGCCTGCCGATGGACCAGCAGGGTTTCAAGGGCGTTGCAGACCCCGGGCCGCTGGGTCTTGGCATTGATGACGATCTTTTCGGCCATGGCGAAATCGGCGTCTTCATCGACAAAAACGTGACAGACCCCCTTGTAGTGCTTGATCACCGGGATGCGGGAGTTCTCCACCACGAAACGGATCAGTCCTTCCCCGCCCCGGGGAATGATCAGGTCGATGTCTTCCTCCAGCTTCAGCATCTCGGTGATGGCCTGGCGGTCCGTGTAGGGCACTACCTGGACCACCGCCGCCGGCACCGCCGTCTGGGCCAGGGCCTCGTGGAGAACCTTCATCACCGCCAGGTTGGAGTGGATGGCCTCCGAACCGCCCCGGAGGATGACACCGTTGCCGGCTTTCAGGCAGAGGCCGGCGGCATCGGCGGTAACGTTGGGCCGTGATTCGTAAATCATGCCGATCACCCCCAGGGGAATGCGCATCTTTCCCACCAGCAGATCGTTCGGCCGCCGCCACATTTTAACCACTTCCCCCACCGGGTCCGGGAAAGCCGCCACTTCCTCCAGTCCCCCGGCCATGGCCTCGATCACCTGGTCGCTCAGGGTCAGACGGTCGATCATCGCCGGCGGCAGGCCGTTGGCGGCCGCCGCCTCCAGGTCCCGCTTGTTTTCCGCCTGCAGGAACGGACGCTGTTGCCGCAGTCCGGCCGCCATCAGCCGCAAGGCCCGGTTTTTTTCCGCCGTGCCGGTGGTCGCCAGCACCCGGGAGGCCTTTTTCACTTCCCCGGCCAGGGCGGCAATTTCTGCCTGCATACTCATGTTTCCCTTTCCTTTCTGTCTGCAGCTGTCATTTTCATCTCGCCTGGCCGGCGGCGGCCTTCACCCTCCCTTCATCATCAACGGGTAGAAACAACCACCGGGTCAACAAGCCACCGGCACGCAAACCAGGAAGTCAGACGGCAGAAATGAGAAAAATCACCACGGTCAGGCTGATCATCGGCGCCGCCCTTTTGCTGACGGCCGGCTACAACACCGCCTTTTTCCGCCAGGTGCTCCGGGTTTATCCGCCCGCGGGCGCCAATCTCCTCTACCTGGCCTCCCTGGCCGTCGGCCTGACCTGCTTTTTCACCCTGCTGCTGGCCCTCTGCAGCTCCAGGTACGTTCTCAAACCGCTCCTGGTGCTGGTTTTTCTCGTCTCTTCCCTGGCCGCCTATTTCCTGAATAGCTACCAGATAGTCATCGACGATAACATGATTCGGAATATCAGCCAAACAAATATCCGCGAAGCCGCCGAGCTGCTGTCGCCGTTGCTGCTGGGCTATTTCCTCGGCCTGGGGGTCGTCCCGGCAATCATCGTCAGCCGGCTCCGGCTCGCCGACCGCGACGATCCCTGGCGCCGCAAACTCTGGCGGACCGCCCGGCTGCTGCTCGCCTGCCTGGCCATCCTGGCCGCCCTGCTGCTCGGCAGCGGCCGCTTTTACGCCTCCTTTTTCCGGGAGCACAAGCCCCTGCGCTCTTACATCAACCCCACCTACATGGTTTATTCCCTGATCAAGTACGGCCGGCAGCGCCTGGAGCGGGAGCCGGCCGCGGTCAAACCCATCGGCCTGGACGCCCGGCTCCGGGAACCGGCGTCGAAAAAGCTGGTCGTCCTCGTCGTCGGCGAGGCGGCGCGCGCCGACCGGCTGGCCCTCAACGGCTACCGCCGCCCGACCACTCCCCGCCTGCGGGCGGACCGGGTTATCAGCTTTGCCCACATGTACGCCAGCGGCACCTCGACCGCGACCGCCGTCCCCTGCATGTTTTCTCCCTACAACCGGCCCCAGTGCAGCTACCGGCGATGCCGCCGGACGGAAAACCTGCTGGACGTCCTCCGGCACGCCGGCGTCGCCATCCTTTGGCGCGACAACAACTCTTCCTCGAAAGGCGTCGCCGCCCGGGTGCCTTACGAAGACTTTCGCCGGCCGACCGTCAACCCGGTCTGCAACCCGGAATGCCGCGACGAGGGCATGCTGGCGGGACTGGACGATTTCGTTGCCCGGCACCGGGACGACAGCATCCTCATCGTCCTGCACCAGATGGGCAACCACGGGCCGGCCTATTACCGCCGCTACCCGCCGGCCTTTGCCAAATTCAAACCGGTCTGCCGGAGCAGCCAGCTGGAGCAGTGCAGCCGCGCCGAAATCGACAACGCCTACGACAACGCCATCCTCTACACCGACTATTTCCTCGACCGGGTGATCACCTTCCTGCGCCGGCACGAGCACCGTTTTGCCACCGCCATGGTTTACCTCAGCGACCACGGCGAATCACTGGGTGAAAACGGCATCTACCTGCACGGCATGCCCTATTTCATGGCCCCGGAGGCCCAAATTCACATCGCGGCCCTCATGTGGTTTGGCCCCGGCTTCAAGATCGACCGGGAGGCCCTGCGCCGCAAGGCCAGCCGGCAGCGGTTCTCCCAGGACAACCTCTTTGCCACCATGCTGGGCCTTTTTGCCGTCGACACCAAGGTTTACCGGCAGTCGCAGGACATCATCAACGGCAGCCAGCCCCCGGCCCGGCCAGCGGTTCCACCAGCACCAGGTTGTCCCGGTGGATGACCTCGTCGACGGAATGGTAGCCCAGGATCGCCTCGATCTCCCGCGAGTGGCGGCCCTTGATCCGCCGGATCTCCTCGGCGCTGTAACCGGCCAGCCCCCGGGCAATTTCCCGGCCGGCGGCATCGCAGCAGAGCACCGGGTCCCCGACCCCGAACTCGCCCTTGACCTCCAGGATTCCGGAAGGCAGCAGGCTCTTGCCCCGCTGCTGCAGGGCCTGCACCGCCCCGGCGTCGAGCACCAGGGTGCCCCGGGGATTGGAAGCAAAGGCCAGCCAGTGCTTGCGGCAGGTCAGGCAGTGCTCCCGGGGCAGAAACAAAGTCCCTTCCGGCTCCCCGGCCAGGATGCGGCTGACCACCCCCGCCCGCCGGCCGTTGGCCATCACCGTCGGAATGCCGTAGGCCGCCGCCTTTTTCACCCCCTGGAGCTTGCTCAACATCCCCCCGGTCCCCAGCCGGCTCTTGCTGAAACTGGCCAGGGACTCGATGTTGTCATCGACCTCCGGCACCACCCGCAGGCGTTCGGCCGCCGGGTTCACCTTGGGATCCTCGCGGAAAAAGCCGTCGATGTCGGTGAGCAGGATCAGCAAGTCCACCTCGGCCAGGGAGGTCATCAGGGCCGCCAGGTTGTCGTTGTCGCCGAATTTGATCTCGCGGACGACGACGGTGTCGTTCTCGTTGATGATCGGCACTACCCCGTGCCGCAGCAGGGCGAGGATGGTGTGGCGGGCATTGAGATAGCGGCGGCGGTTGTGGATGTCGTCGCCGGTGAGCAGCACTTGGCCCACCAGGCGGCCGTGGGCGGCAAAACCCTGTTCATAATGCCACATGAGCCGCACCTGGCCGACGGCGGCGCAGGCCTGTTTTTCGGGAATCGTCGCCGGCGGCTGCTGGTAGCCTAAAGCGCCGCGGCCGGCGGCCACCGCCCCGGAGGAAACCACCAGAAAGCGGTAGCCGGCCTCCATGAGGCCGGCGATCTCGGCGGCAAAACGGGCAAAAAAATCCTCGTTTAACCGGCCGTTTTCATCGGTCAGCACGGCGCTGCCGATTTTGACCACCACCAGGCGGGCGGCCTGCACGTACCGCTCCCGCCACTCCCTGTCAACCGCAGCCTTGTCGCCGTTTTCCATGACATCCTCCGCCGCCGGCAAGCCGATGCTGCCTGCAAGCCGCCCTCCCGGCCGGTTTGCAGGCCAATGCCGGTGATTGGGCCGCCGGCTGTTAAACTACTAATTGAAAAAAGCCGGCTTGTCAACGGCCGGACCGGTTTTACCGGCCCGGAACGTCAGCTCCGGCGGGTGAAAAAACCATTTTTTGTCTTGAATTATTCCTTGTTAATGTGATAACTATCACGATAGCCGAACCGGGATTGAGCGCTCCAGACCGGACGGCGGATTCACAACCTGATTCCCACAATCGACAATCTGGCAATCTGGCAGAAAAGGGTTGAGTTTCGATGAAGCAGAAAGAGATCAAGATACCGGAAGCCACCATCAAGCGACTTTCCACCTACATCAACTGCCTGGAGAGACTTGACGCGGAAGGGTTCCAGGTGGTTTCCTCGGAACTGCTGGGGGAATCGTGCCAGGTAAGCCCGGCCCAGATCCGCAAGGACCTGTCCTATTTCGGGGAGTTCGGCGTCCGCGGCGTCGGCTACGGCACCAAGAACCTGGCGGAACAGATCAAGAAGATTCTCGGCCTCGACAAAATCTGGCCGACGGTCCTGGTGGGGGTCGGCCACCTGGGACACGCCCTGCTGAATTTTACCTTTTTCCGGGAACACGGCTACCGCATGGTGGCCGCCTTCGACAACGACCCGGGAAAAATCGGCCGGGAGGTGACCACCGACGTCATCATCCATCCCATCGAGAAACTGGTGGAGATCACCCGGGAGGAAAGGGCCGCCATCGGCATCATTACCGTCCCCGCCAGCAGCGCCCAGGAAACCGCCGACCGGCTGGTGGAAGGCGGGGTCAAGGGCATCCTCAACTTCGCCCCCAACAAGGTCAAGGTGCCGGAAAACGTCACCATCCGCAACGTCTCCATCGTCAGCGAGCTGGACAACCTGGCCTACCTGCTTTCCAAAAAGCACGGCCGGCGCCGGCTGACACGGAAAAAAACCATCTCCCGCCCCCCCAAGCTCTAGCTTTGCCGCCCCGGCGGGCCAGCCGCCGGGAGCGCCATCCTCAATCCGGCTGGTGGCCGCCGGCCGCTGCCAGGCACCGGCGCAGGTAGTAACCGGTAAGCGACGAGGCCGTCGCCGCCACCTCTTCCGGTGTTCCCCGGGCCACCACCTGGCCGCCCTTCTCGCCGCCGGCCGGGCCGAGATCGATCAAATAGTCGGCCACCTTGATCACTTCCAGATTGTGCTCCACCACCAGCACCGTATTGCCGGCCGCCACCAGCCGTTGTAGCACCTGCAACAGCTGCCGGACGTCGTGAAAGTGGAGCCCGGTGGTGGGTTCATCCAGCAGATACAGGGTCCTGCCGGTCGCCCGCTTCCCCAGTTCCCGGGAAAGTTTCACCCGCTGGGCCTCGCCCCCGGAAAGGGTGACCGCCGACTGGCCAAGGGTAATGTAGCCGAGGCCGACATCCTGCAGCGACTGCAGCCGGGTCACCAGCCGCGGCACCGGGGCGAAAAATTCCAGCGCCTGGTTGACGGTCATGGCCAGCACCTCGGCGATGTTCCGGCCCTTGTAGCGGATCTCCAGGGTGTCCCGGTTGAAGCGACTGCCGCGGCAGTGATCGCAGGTAACGAAAATATCGGGAAGAAAATGCATTTCCACCCGCATCATCCCCTCCCCCTTGCAGGCTTCACAACGGCCGCCCTTGACGTTGAAACTGAAGCGGCCGGGACGGTAGCCCCGGGCCCGGGCCTCGGGCAGGGCGGCGAACAGTTCCCGGATGAGGGTAAAAACCCCGGTGTAGGTCGCCGGGTTGGAGCGGGGGGTGCGGCCGATGGGCGTCTGGTCGATGTTGATCACCTTGTCCAGGTGGTGCAGTCCCTTGAGCCCCCCGCAAGGGCCCACCGGCTTGTAGGAACCGTAAAAGTGGTTGTGCAGCGCCGGGAACAGGGTGTCGTTGATCAGGCTGCTTTTCCCGGAGCCGGAAACCCCGGTGACACAGATGAAGAGGCCCAGGGGAAAGTCAACGGTGATCTTTTTCAGGTTGTGCACCGTTGCCGCCTCGAGGGTCAGCACCCGGCTGCTCGGCCGGCGCCGCCGGGCCGGTACCTCGATCCGCTGCCGGCCGCTGAGGTATTCCCCGGTGAGCGAATCGCCGGCGGCAATGGCGGCCGGCGGGCCGGCGGCCACCACCTTCCCTCCCAGGCGGCCGGCGCCCGGCCCCATGTCGATGACGTGGTCGGCCCGCAGGATGGTGTCCTGGTCGTGCTCCACCACGATCAACGTGTTGCCCAGGTCCCGCAGCCGCAGCAGGGAAGCCAGCAGTTTTTCATTGTCCGCCTGGTGCAGGCCGATGCTCGGTTCGTCGAGGACATAGAGCACCCCGGTGAGACCGGAACCGATCTGGGTCGCCAGGCGGATGCGCTGGGACTCGCCGCCGGACAGGGTCCCCGATTCCCGGGCCAGGGTCAGGTAGTCGAGACCGACATCGAGGAGAAACGACAGGCGCTGGTCCAGCTCCTGGATGATGCGGGCGGCGATTTCCCGCCGGGCCGGCGACAGGCTCAGGCCGCGGATGAAAGCCAGGGTTTCGGGCAGGGGCAGGCAGGTGAGCTGGTAGATGTTCAGGCCGTTGATCTTCACCTGCAGGCTGTCGCGCCGCAGGCGGCTGCCGCCGCATTCGGGACACGCGGCCCGGGAGAGGTACTGGCGCAACTCGTCGTCGGCCCCGTCCCGCTGCTTGTATTTCCGCTCCAGCGCCGGGATGACCCCCTCGAAACGGCGGGCCGCCACCCGCCCCCGGCGCCCCTCGGGCAGCAGGCCGGGAACCTTTTCCCCGCCGCTGCCGTGCAGGATCAGCTGCTGCACCGGCTCCGGCAGCTCCCGGAACGGCTGGTAAAGGTCAAAACCATAATGGCGCGCCAGGGGCAGCAGCACGTGCTCCTGGTAAAAGGGCTGGGAGCGCTGCCAGGGGGCGATGGCGCCTTCGCGCAGGGAAAGACCGTCGTTGGGCACCACCAGCCGGGGATCGAAAAACACCTCGCTGCCGAGGCCGCCGCAGCGGGGACAGGCACCGTAAGGGTTGTTGAAGGAAAAAAGGCGCGGCGACAATTCCGCGAAGCTGACTCCACACTCGACACAGGCCAGCCGGGTGGAAAACAGCCGCCGGTCGCCGCCGACCACCTGGATCTGGACGATGCCGTCAGCCTTGTCCAGGGCCAGCTCGATGGAGTCGGCCAGCCGCCGGTAGACGTCGCCGCGGATCACCAGCCGGTCCACCACCAGCGAGATATCGTGGACCCGGTAGCGGTCCAGCTCCGGCACCTCCTCCAGCCGGCAGATGGCGCCGTCGATCTCCACCCGCAGGAAACCGGCGCGGATCAGGTCGGCAAACAGCTGCCGGTACTCCCCCTTGCGCCCCCTGACCAAGGGCGCCAGCACGATAATCTTGCTGCCCGCCGGCAGGGCGGCGACGGCATCGACAATCTGGGTCACCGTCTGGGAACTGATCTCCCGGCCGCAGCGGTGGCAGTGGGGCATGCCGACCCGGGCGTAGAGCAGGCGCAGGTAGTCGTAAATCTCGGTCACCGTGCCCACCGTCGACCGGGGGTTGTGCGAGACCCGTTTCTGCTCGATGGCAATGGCCGGCGACAGGCCGATGATCTCGTCGACGTCCGGCTTGTCCATCAGCTGCAGAAACTGGCGGGCATAGGCGGAAAGGGACTCCACGTAGCGGCGCTGGCCCTCGGCAAAAATGGTGTCAAAGGCCAGGGAAGACTTGCCGGACCCGCTCAGGCCGGTGATCACCGTCAACCGCCGCCGGGGGATCTCCACGTCGATGTTTTTCAGGTTGTGTTCCCGCGCTCCCCGCACGACTAGCGTTTCCATGGACAACCTTTCCCGGGTAAATCACCTTGATATTTTATCATCATCCGCCTATTATGGTTGGTTGTGGTCTCGCTTCGCCGGCCAGCTGGCCGGCAAACAGGTAAAGCAATAATTTTACACTTTTAGCCGGCGGCTGTCAAAGACAACGCCGGCAGAGGGTTACAAGGATATTTCATGCGACGCTATCTCCCCTGCCTGGTATTGATCCTTTTACTGGCGATTGCCGGCGGCCGGCCGGCGGCGGCCGGCAGCGGCGCCGACCGGCCGCTGCGCCTCGTCTACATCGGGGCCATCAACGGCTACCTGCAGCTCTGCGGCTGACACCGCAAACAGGCGGGCGGTCTGGCCCGGCAGGCAACCATGATCAAAACCCTGCGGCGGCAGGCACCCGGCGGCGGGATGCTGTTGCTCAACGTCGGCAATCTCACCAAGCCGTCGATCCGGAAGGATTTTGCGGTGATGAAAAAGCAGGTTGAAGTGATCACCGCCTGTTACCGGCAGCTGGGCGCCGACCTGCTGGCCCCGGGGCTGCAGGAGCTGGCCTACGGCGACGACATCATCAACACCATGGTCAAGGCGGCCGGCGGCAGCCTGCCCCTCCTTTGCACCAACCTGGAAAAGCACAGCCCGGCGATGAAGGCTTTCCGCGACTACCTGCTGCTCGAAAAGGGCGGTCGGCGGATTCTCCTCACTTCCCTGCTGGACCCGGCAATGAAGCGCAAGGCCATCCACCCGCTGGCGATCGGCGATCCCGCCGCCAGCCTGCGGCAGATCCAGGCCGCCGTTCCCCACGACCTGTCAGTGGTCATTCTCCACCTGGCCGACCGCAAGGCCAGGACGCTGCTGCAGCAGGTAAAGGGCGTCGACATCGCCATCCTGGCCGCCCAGCGGGGCACCCTGCCCCAGCCGGAAATGGTGGGCAAGACGGTGCTGCTGAAAAACAACAACCACGGCAAAACAATCGGCTACCTGGACTGGAGCTTTGCCCGGCGGCAGCCGGTCAAGGCCGCCCTGGTCGAGCTGGAAAAGAAACGGGTTGATCCGGATCCCCGGGTGGAGAAGCAGGTCGCCGCAGTGGAAGCCTGGCTGCGCCAGCACTACATCGACCTGGAAAAAAGCGGCCGGGGAGCCGACAGCAAGCTGACTTCCACTTACGTCGGCGTCAAAAAATGCGGCTCCTGCCATGCGAAAATCGTCGCCGACTGGCAGCAGACCCGCCATGCCCGGGCCTATGCCAGCCTGCAGAAAAAATGCCGGGACTACTGCCCCGACTGCCTGCCGTGCCACGTAACCGGCAAGAAAAACCCGCAAAACGGCGTCGGCTTTCTGAGCCCGCAAAAGACGCCGCACCTGTTCAACGTCCAGTGCGAACAGTGTCACGGCGCCGCCGACCGGCACCTGCAGGACCCGGAGAAACCTTACGGGGCGCTGATCACCCCGGACACCTGCGTCACCTGCCACACGCCCCAGACCGATCCGGAATTTTCCTATGAGAAAGACATCAACCTGATCAGTCACTGACGGGAACGAAAAACGGGGTTTCCATGCTGCCCTCTTACGATCTGATTGTCGTCGGCGCCGGGCACGCCGGCTGCGAGGCCGCTCTGGCCGCCGCCCGGATGGGCGTCTCCGTCCTGGTTTTCACCATCAACGCCGACACCATCGCCCAGATGTCCTGCAACCCGGCCATCGGCGGCCTGGCCAAAGGGCATCTGGTCAAGGAAATCGACGCCCTCGGGGGCGCCATGGGCGAGGTGACCGACCGCTGCGGCATCCAGTTCCGCCGGCTGAACACCTCCAAGGGGCCGGCGGTCCGCGGCACCCGGGTCCAGTGCGACAAGCTGCTTTACCACCGGCTGATGAAACACCGGCTGGAGAACCAGCCCGGCATTCATCTCCGCCAGGCAATGATCAACCGCCTGCTGGTCGAAAACGGCCGGGCAGTGGGGGTGGAGGACGAAACCGGCTACCGCTACCGCGGCCGGGCGGTGATCCTGACCACCGGCACCTTTCTCAACGGCCTGATCCACATCGGCAACTTTCGCCAGCCGGCCGGGCGGGCGGGGGAATTCGCTTCCCGTTCCCTGCCGGCCGACCTGCGGCGCCTCGGTCTGCAGCTGGGGCGGATGAAAACCGGCACCCCGCCGCGGATGCTGAAAGCCTCCATCGACTTTTCCCGTCTCGAACGCCAGGACGGCGATCCCGAGCCCCGGCCGTTCTCCGCCCTCACCCGGGAAATCAGCCAGCCGCAGCTGCCCTGTTTCCTGACCAAGACCACGGCGGCCACCCACGACCTCCTGCGCCGGCATATCGACCAGTCGCCCCTCTACAACGGCACCATCTCCGGGGTCAGCGCCCGCTACTGTCCGTCGCTGGAAGACAAGATCATTAAATTTCCCCACCACGACAGCCACCAGGTCACCCTGGAGCCGGAAGGCTGGGAAACGGAGGAGATCTACGTCAAGGGGCTGGGGAACTGCCTGCCGGTGGCCGTTCAGGAGGAGCTTTTCCGCACGGTGCCCGGGCTGGAAGCGGCGGTGGTCTGCCGGCCGGCCTACGCCATCGAATACGATTTCGTCCTCCCGACCCAGCTGCGCAACACGCTGGAAACCAGGCGGATCGGCGGTCTCTACCTGGCCGGACAGATCAACGGCACCTCCGGCTACGAGGAAGCCGCCGGCCAGGGAATCTGGGCCGGAATCAACGCCGCCTGCCGGCTCAAGGGCCTGCCGCCCTTTCTCCTCGACCGTTCCGAGGCCTACCTGGCGGTGATGGTGGATGACTTGATCACCCGGGGCACCGAGGAACCCTACCGGATGTTCACTTCGCGGGCCGAGTACCGGCTGCTGCTGCGGGAGGACAACGCCGACCTGCGGCTGACGGCCAAGGCCTATCAGCTCGGGCTGGTGGACAAGGAACGCGCCGAGATCTGCCGGGAAAAGGCCGAACGCACGGCGGCCGGGAGAAAAAAACTGGCGGCCATCAGGATCCTGCCGGCCCAGATCAACGACGCCCTGGCAGGCCGGGGAACCGCCAGAATCAAGGAACCGACGGCGGCCGACCGGCTGCTGAAGAGGCCGGAAATCGACTTGCGGCTGCTGGCCGGCGGTTCCCCGGCAGTGGCGGCCCTGGCGGCGGAGCTGGGGCCGGCGGCGGCGGAACAGGTGGAAATCCAGCTGAAATACCAGGGCTACATCGACCGGCAGCTGCAGGAGATCAAAAAGTTCAAGGAGTTGGAGAAGAAGAAGATCCCGGATGATTTCGCCTACGACGGCATTCCGGGGCTGACCAACGAACTGCTGCAGAAGCTGGAAACCGTTCGCCCGGCTTCCCTTGGCCAGGCTTCCCGCCTGCCGGGCATGACGCCGGCGGCCCTTTCCGTCCTGATGATCTACCTGAAAAAGCACCGGGCCGGAAAGTAAGCCGGCGGCCCCCCAAATATCTGCCGCGCTCCCCAACGGCAACGCAGCCCCCCCGGGGGAACAGGCCCGTCGGCACTGCGGGCCGGGTTTACCAGAAGAACCAGCTGCCGGTGACCAGGACGTAGATTCCCAGGCCGAGGTTGGTAACCGCGTGGGCAACGATGGGCAGGCTGAGCTTGCGGCGGTAAACCAGCAGGCCGCCGTACACCAGGCCGGCCATGATCCCCGGGATGACCCGGAAATGCTCCAGGCCGAAAAGCACGGCCACCCCCAGGAAGGCAAACCAGCTGAGACTGCCCAGGGGTACCTCCTTGAAGTCGCGGTCAATGAAATAGCGCATCAGGAAGGAACGCCAGAAAAGCTCCTCCATCAACGGCACCACCACCGCCGCGCCCAGGAGGCGGCAGCCGGCGATCACCCGGGTGCCTGCCGGGGACCAGCCGAAGGAACGGGGATCGAAACCCAGGCTGCTGCCGGCCTGGGGAAGAAATTTCTCCGGCAAGATCCAGAGAACCAGCACCAGCAGGCCGGCGGCCAGGGCCAGCAGCCACTCGCCGGCCGTCAGCGGCGCCATGACCTCCCGCCGGTAAACCGGCCACCAGTAAACCAGCAGGCCGCCAACGACCGCCGTCTTGACCAGGTAGAAAACATGCTGCCAGCCGGGCAGGTGCCGGGCCGCTTCGGTCAACAGCAGAAAAACGATAAAAGGCCCGGCATAGGGCAGCCAGGCCATTTTCCCCTCTTTTGGGTTCATTGCAGCCCCCCGACAAGCACAGCGGTTCTATCCCAGATATCGGTTGAAATAGCCGATTCTTAAGCGGGGAAATTCTCCCTGCAGCAAATCGATCAGGGAACCGATGCCGAGCGGCTCGGCCGCGGGCAGGTCGATGGCCCCGAGATAGAGCTGGGGATCGATGTTGAGGTTGCGCATCTGGATCTGGTCCACCCGGCAGCGGACCACCAGGTTCAGCAGCGCTTCGACTTCCAGGGGATGGTCGGTAATCCCCGGCATCACCAGGAGGTTGACGGCCAGGTGCAGTCCTCCCTCCTTGGCCGCCGTCATGGCTTCCAGAACATCGGCAAACCGGTAGCCCCGCGGCCGGTAGTAGGCCAGGTAGCTTTCCTCCCGGGCGGAATTGAGGCTGACCCGGATGCTGTCCATGCCGGCGGCCGCCATGGCGGCCACCGCCCGGGGCCGGCTGGCGTTGGTATTGATGTTCAGGGTGCCCCGGTCGGTCTCCGACCGCACCCGGCGGGCAAAGCCGCAGATGGTTTCCGCCTCCAGGATCGGATCGCCCTCACAGCCCTGGCCAAAGCTGAGCACCGGGTTTTCCGCCACTTCCAGGTGCGCCAGGGCAACCGCCGCCAGTTCCTCGACGGTGGGCACGAAATCGATCCGTTCGTGGGAAGCGGCAAAGCCGCTGTTCTCCTGCTGCCACGACAGGCAGCCGAGGCAGGCGGCGTTGCAGGCCGGGGAAACCGGCAGCGGACATTCCCAGCGGCCGAGGAAAAAGTTTTTGGCGGCGAAGCAGTGGTAGTCGAGGGCGCAGCGGCACAAATGCCGCACCAGCCGGTTGTCCGGGAATCGGGCCCGCTGGCGTTCAACCCCGACCACCACTTCCCGGTCGTCGAACCGCTCCGGCTCCCACTGCCGGTTGTCGTCCACCCGGCGGGCGGCAACGACGTAATCCTGCCGCTCGGCGGACCAGCCAACGGCGGTATAGGCCCACAGGGGCAGCTGGTAGTCCTTGGCCTGGTAGTCCACCGCCGGCAGCAGCAAGCGGGTATAGGCCGGGGGCAGGAAGGCCGCCACGCCGATGCAGGGAGAATCATCGTCAAGGCTGTCCATCCGCACCACCCGGCCGGCGGTCGGATCCCAGCCATAAGGGGGACACTGGGGCAGGTAGAACAGCCGGCTGCCCGGCGGCAGGGGAATGAGGTCCGCCGCTGCCGGCAGCTGGAGGCGGCGGCCGCTGGCGGCCAGCATCTCCAGTTCCGGGTGATCGTAGATGACCCCCTCCCGGTCGGCGAACAACAGGTGTACGGCGGTGTTTTCCATTGACATCAAATTTAAGGTATACTAGATTGTTTCGTTCCTCAATACCCGACCAAAAGCCAGAAAACAAGGACAAACGCCTGCCGATGAACGTCTCACGCCGCCAGTGGCCATCCCTGCTGCTCTTCGGGTTCCTGCTCCTGCTGCTGCTCGGCGGCTGCGCCGGCCACGTGACCCTGCCCGGGGGCGCCAAGGTTTCCTACGAACTCGGGGAGCGCTACTACCGCCAGGGAAAACTGAAAAAAGCCATCGACGTTTTCCAGCAGATCCAGAACGACTTCCCCGACAGTGAATACGCCCGGCTGGCCCTCCTCCGGGTCGGCGACAGCAACTACCGCCTGGACGAGATGGACGAGGCCAGCACCGCCTACACCGACTTCATCAAGTTCAACCTCGACCACCCCATGGCCCCCTATGCCTATTACCAGCTGGGGATGACCTATTTCAAGCGGGTCAATACCATCGACCAGGATCTGAGTCCGATCATCGACGCCCTGGGGACCTTTCAGGAAGCCCTGGCCAAGTTTCCCAGCTCTCCCCCCTATACGGAAAAAATCATCCAGCGGATCAACGACTGCAAACGGATTTTCGCCAAGCGGGATTTCTACGTCGGCCTTTTCTACTTCAAGCAGGAGCGCTACCAAGCCGCCACCGGCCGTTTTCGCCACCTGCTCAAGTTCTACCCAGGCTTTATCGACGACAAGGCCCTCTACTACCTTGGCATCTCCCTGTTGAACGACGGGCAGGCCAAGGAAGGCCAGCAGGCCCTGCTGGCCCTGACCCGGGGCTATCCCCGCAGCCCCTATGCCGCCAAGGCCCGGGGACTGATCGGCCGGGAAAAGGGGCCGGGAGTGAAACTGAGTTTCCTGATCTACGACTATTTTATCGCCCACCAGGACGATCCCCACGACCAGTACGTCACCACCATCTTTGCCCCCGGCACCTCTTCGCCGCGGATGACCGCCATATTCGCCCAGCGGCAGCAGCCGCTCCCGGAAAAGGTCACCTTCGACTCCCTGTTCCGGGAACACGCGGCCGTCAAGGGACAGCCGCCGGCGGGCAACGTGCCGATCCCCGACTGGCAGCGGGGCGGAACAGCCCCCGCCAAGGCAGCCGGCGGCCAGGCAGGCAGCAAAGCAGCGGCGGCCGCTCCCGCCAGCCGGCAGACCCAAGTCGGCAACCTGCGGGAGCCGCTGGAGATCATCTCCGACTGGACCGAGGCGGACCGCAAGGCCGGCACCATTACCTTCGGCGGCAAGGTGATTGCCAAGCAGCGGGACATGGTGCTGTACGCCGATCGGCTGACCAACTACTTCGATCTGGACACCCAGACCCTGGTCCGGGCCGTGGCCACCGGCAACGTCAAGATGAGCCAGGCGGACAAGTTCGTCACCTGTGAACAGGCGATCCTGGAACAGGACAAGCGCCTCATCACCCTCCGGGGCAACGTGGTCATGTGGCAGGCCGACAACCGGGTGACGGGGGAAAAAATCGTCATTCACCTGGACAGCAAACAGGCGGAAGTTTTCGGCGGCAAAAAGGGCAAGGCCAAGGTAAGAATCACGCCGAAACAGCGCTGAAGCCGGTCACGACGACGGCTTCAACCGGCCAGCGCCGCCAGACCGCCGGGCGGGAAAACACCTTTTTCGGTGATAATGCCGCTGATCAGGTCGGCGGGCGTGACGTCAAAAGCCGGGTTGCGCACCGGCACCCCGGCCGGCACCGTCGGCTGCCCGGCCAGGCCGGTCACCTCGGCCGGCGCCCGCTCCTCGATGGGAATTTCC
>JAFDMG010000109.1 GCA_019306045.1 Deltaproteobacteria bacterium
ACGTCCGGCGGCACCACCGTAAACTCGAGGCCGAGACCGGCCAGCAGCTGCCGGCGGCGCGGCGACCCGGAGGCCAGCACCAGCGGCGCCTGCTGGCGTACCAAACCACTCCTCGCCGGCGGCCGTTTTTTTTCAGTCATCACCAGCCACCGACTGCCGGCGGGTGAGATGAAAAAACAACCCCACGCCGAGGGCAAAAACAGCCATGCTGATCCACTGGGAGGTGGACAACCCGGCCCAGCCGCCCCGGGGATCGCCGCGAAAAAACTCGATGGTAAAGCGCCCCAGGGGATAAAGCAGCAGGTAATAAACCGCCACCTGGCCCAGGTAGCGGCGGCGGCGCCGCCGCCAGAGCAGCACCATGAAGATCAGGCCGTTGGCCAGCAGGTGAAAAACCTGGGTCGGATACAGGGGCGTCTGCAGCGGCGCCAGGCTGGCCGGGTCGGAAAAACGCACCGCCAGCGGCAGGTGACAAACCTTGCCGTAACAGCAGCCGGCCGCCAGGCAGCCGAGCCGGCCAACGGCCTGGGCCAGCACCAGGGCCGGCGCCGCCAGGTCGGCCAGCCGCCAGAAAGGCAGCCGCTGCCGGTGGACGCGCCAGGCCACCGCCCCCACCGCCGCCAGAAAACCGCCGTAGAAAACCAGCCCTCCCTGCCAGAGAAAGAGAATCTCCTGCGGCTGCCGGCGATAATAGCCCCAGTTGATCAGCACATACAGCAACCGGGCCCCGAGGATGGCAAAGAGCAAGGCGTAAAAAAAAAGGTCCTGAACCACCTCGGCGGCCAGGCCTTCCCGCCGGCCGGCCCGGACGGCATACAGCAGGGCCAGGAGAAAGCCGCCGGCAACCATCACCCCATAGGTGTGAATGGTCAGCCTACCCCACTGGAAAAGAATCGGATGCATTGCCGCTGCCCTTCTGCCGGCGGCAGCTGCCCACCAGCATCAAAGCGATCCCCACGGTAATGGCGGAATCGGCCAGGTTGAAAGCCGGCCAGTGGTATGACCGCCAGTAAAAATCAAGAAAATCAACCACCCGGCCAAACTTCAAGCGGTCGATGATATTGCCCGCCGCGCCGCCGACCACCAGGCAAAAAGCCAGCATCAGCAGCCGGTTCAGCCCGTCGTCATAAAAATAATACCAGAGCAGCAGGAGAACGGTCACCGCCGACAGCACCAGCAGGGCGGTGGTTTTCCAGCTGGCGGCCGCGCGGGAAAAAAGGCCGAAGGCAACCCCCGAGTTGAGCACCAGGGTAAGAGAGAAAAAACCGTCGATCACCTTGACGGGATAAACCGGTGACAGGTGGGTCAGGGCCAGGGCCTTGCTCAGCTGGTCGACGAACACCACCAGGCCGGCCACCACCACCAGCAGCAGCAGCTTTTTCAGGCGGCGGTTCACCATGCCGCCACCGCCAGCACTGGCGGGCAAAGGGCTTCCATCCCCACGCACAAATGCCGCTACCAGCTGCGGGACAGCAGCGACCGGGCCTTGAGGCGCAGGGCGTTCAGCTTGATGAAGCCGTCGGCGTCCGACTGCTGGTAAACGGTATCCTCCTCGAAGGTGGCCAGCTCGGGCTGATAGAGGGTGTAAGGCGATTTACGCCCCACCACCGTGCAGCTGCCCTTGTACAGCTTCAGCCTGGCAGTGCCGGTAACCCTCTCCTGGGTATGGTCGACAAAGGCCTGCAGCGCCTGCCGCTCGGGGGCAAACCAGAAGCCGTTGTACACCTGGCGGGCATATTCGGGAATCAGGGAATCCCGCAGGTGCATCACCTCCCGGTCCATGGTAATCGATTCCACGGCCCGGTGGGCGTGCAGGATAATGGTGCCGCCGGGAGTCTCATAGACGCCGCGGGATTTCATGCCCACAAAGCGGTTTTCCACCATGTCCACCCGGCCGATGCCGTTGGCACCGCCCAGCTCGTTCAGGCGGGCCAGCAGGGCCGCCGGCGACAGCCGCTCGCCGTTGACCGCCACCGGATCGCCCCGCTCAAAATCGAGCTCGACATAGGTCGGCTGGTCGGGGGCCTTTTCCGGGGCCACCGACATGACGAACATATCCTCGGGGGGCTCCTGCCAGGGGTCTTCCAGCACCCCGCCCTCGAAGCTGATATGCAGCAGGTTGCGGTCGCTGCTGTAGGGCTTTTCCTTGGTCACCGGCACCGGAATGCCGTGCTGCCGGGCGTAATCGATCAGTTTTTCCCGGGAATTGAGATCCCAGGTCCGCCAGGGAGCAATGACCTTGATGCCGGGATCCATGGCGTAGTAAGCCAGCTCAAAACGCACCTGGTCGTTGCCCTTGCCGGTCGCCCCGTGGGCCACGGCGTCGGCGCCGACCTCGTGGGCGATCTCGATCTGCCGCTTGGCAATCAGCGGCCGGGCGATGGAAGTTCCCAGCAGGTAGACGCCCTCGTAGACGGCATTGGCCCGCAACATGGGAAAAACGTAGTCGGCAACGAACTCCTCCCGCAGGTCCTCGACGAAAACCTGGCTGGCGCCGGTGGCCAGGGCCTTTTCCTCGATGCCGGCCAGCTCCTTGCCCTGGCCCAGCTCCGCCGCGTAGGCCACTACTTCGCACTGGTATTCATTCTGCAGCCATTTCAGGATCACCGAGGTATCGAGACCTCCGGAATAAGCCAGGACAATCTTCTTGATCTTGCTCATCATTCCTCTCCCATCAACTGTGCCATCAAGGCTTTCTGCACATGAAGGCGGTTTTCCGCCTGGGTGAAAATCAGCTCCTGGAAACGATCGAACACCGCGCCGCTGATCTCCTCGCCCCGGTGGGCGGGCAGGCAGTGGAGGACGACGGCCCCCGGCGCTGCCTGGGCCAGAAGTTCGTCGTTAACCTGGTAGGGAGCAAAAACCCGCCGCCGGGCCGCGGCTTCCTCTTCCTGTCCCATGCTGGCCCAGACATCGGTGTTGATCACCCGGGCGCCCCTGACGGCGGCGGCCGGCTCCCTGACCAGTTCGATCGTGCCGGCAGCCTCCCGCCGGGCCCGGGCCAGAATCAGCTCGTCGGGCTCGTAACCGGGCGGGCAGGCCAGGGAAAGGTCAAAACCGAACCTGAGGGCGGCGTTGATCCAGGAATTGGCCATGTTGTTGCCGTCCCCCACATAGGCGATTTTCAGCCCCTGGAGGCTGCCGAAACGCTCCTGAATGGTAAAGATATCGGCCAGCACCTGGGTGGGATGCACCAGGTCGGTGAGGCCGTTGATCACCGGCACACTGGCATAGTCGGCCAGCCGCACAACATCCTCCTGGGAAAAAGTGCGGATCATGATGCCGTGGACGTAGCGGGAAAGCACCCGGGCGGTGTCCTCGATGGGCTCCCCCCGGCCCAGCTGGGTATCCTGGCGGCTGAGAAAAATCGCCTGGCCGCCGAGCTGGTACATCCCCACCTCGAAGGAAACCCGCGTTCTGGTCGAGGCCTTTTCAAAAATCATCGCCAGGGTCCGGCCGGCCAGCGGCTGGCGGCCGGGAATCTTTTCACTTTTCAACACGGTGGCCAGGGCCAGCACTTCCCGCAGGTCGGCCACCGGCCAGCCGGCCAGGTCCAGGAAATCTCTTTTTCCCCGTTTCACGGCAGCACCTCGTCCAGAACAGAGAGCAAAATATCGACATCCGCCGCCGTGACATTCAAGGGCGGCGTCAAACGCAGGGTGTCGGTGCCGGCCGGCCCCACCAGCACCCCCTTCTCCAGGCAGCCGCTGACCACTTCGGCCACCGGCACCTCCAGGTCGGCCCCGACCATCAACCCCAGCCCCCGGACCTCCCGGATGCAGGCATGCCGGCCGGCCAACTCCCGCAAACCGCGGCGCAGCCGTTCTCCCTGCCGCCGGCAGTTGCCGAGGATCTCTTCAGTATCAATCAGTTCCAGCACCCGGGCCGCCGTGCTGCAGGCCAGGGGGTTGCCGCCGAAAGTGGAAGCGTGGGTCCCGGGCCCGAACAGCGCCGCCACTGTCGCGGTTGCCAGCATGGCCCCGATGGGAAAGCCGCCGCCGAGGCCCTTGGCCAGGGTCATGACCTCGGGAGCCGCGTCGGAGTGCTGGTAGGCAAACAGACGGCCGGTGCGGCCCATGCCGGTCTGCACCTCGTCGAGAATCAGCAGCAGCCGCCGCTCATCGCACAGGCGGCGCAGACCCGCCAGGTAATCCGGCGCCGGCACGACAACCCCGCCCTCGCCCTGCACCGGCTCCACCATGACGGCACAGGTCCGGTCGCTGACCGCCGCCGCCACCGCCGGCAGGTCGTCATAGGGTACATACCGAAAACCGCCAAGCAGCGGGTCGTAGCCCGCCTGGATCTTTTCCTGGCCGGTGGCCGACAGGGTGGCCATCGTCCGCCCGTGAAAAGAACGCCGCATGGTGATGATTTCCGGGGCCGGCTGCCCGAGAACCTGCCGGCCGTACAAACGGGCCAGTTTAATGGCGGCCTCGTTGGCCTCGGCCCCCGAATTGCAGAAAAAAACGCGGTCGGCAAAAGACCTGGCCGTCAGCATGGCCGCCAGGCGGGCCTGGGGTTCCATATAATAAAGGTTGGAAACATGGAACAGCCGGGCGGCCTGTTCCTGCAGGGCCCGCACCACCTCGGGATGGCAGTGCCCCAAATTGCAGACCGCAATGCCGGCCAGGAAATCCAGATACTCCCGCCCGTCGGCATCCCAGACCCGGGTGCCGGCACCCCTGACCAGGGCAACCGGGTAGCGCCGGTAGGTCGGCGCCACATGGGCCTCGCTGGCCGCCATTATCTCCTTGCTGTTCATCTGCCTGCCGCCGTCGCGCCGGCTAGAAAGACATCCCGGGGATCTTCAACCCCCCGGTGATCTTGCTCATTTCAGCGGCCATCATTTCCCCGGCTTCCTGCAAGGCCTTGTTCACCGCCGCCACCACCAGGTCCTGGAGCATTTCCACGTCGTCGGGATCGACAACTTCGGGTTCGATGTTGATGGAAATGATCTCCTGCTTGCCGTTGGCCACCACGGTCACCATGCCGCCGCCGGCGGAGGCTTCCACCGTGCGCGCCCCGACCTCTTCCTGGATCTTGGCCATTTTGGCCTGCATCTGCTGAGCCTGTTTGATCAGATTTCCCATTCCTTTAGCCATCTCAACCTCCCTTGGTGCCACCGCAGCGGGGAAACCGGCGGTTTCACCTGATCTCTTCCAGCCGGGCACCCAGCGTTTCCACCAGGCACCGGACTATTTCATCATTGACGATTTCCTGCTTGTTGATCGTTTTCTTGCCGTTTTCCGGCTCCCGGCCCGATCGGCGGCCGTTGCCGGCTGCCGGCTGCCGCCGGAAAACCGGCCGCACCGGCCGGCCCAGCAACTGCCGCAAAGCCCCGGCAAGCCGCTGTTCCCGTTCCTCGTCCCCGGCCAGCAGGTTGTAGCTCGAAACCGGCAGACTGATCTCCAGCCGTTCGCCCTCCAGGGCTACCAGCCGGGAGCCCTCCAGCAGCGAACTGACCGACGGCGGCAACAAACGGTCCAGCCGCCGCCGCAGATCAGGCCAGTCATGCCCGTCCGCCGCCCCGGTTTCCAGGCCAGCCGGGGCTGACGGTGACTCCTCCACGGCGGCCGGCGGCCCCGGAGGAGCCGCTGCCGGCTCGCCGGGAACCGCGGCCGGCTCGGCCACTGCCGGCCGGCCGGCCGGCGGCGGCGCCGCCGACCC
>JAFDMG010000110.1 GCA_019306045.1 Deltaproteobacteria bacterium
GCAGCCGGCAGCGGCATAATTTGCGGAAATTGCTCCCCGTCAACCACCCGGACAATAATTTCCTCCATCCACGCATTTGCTTGTCCTCCTTTCCATGATCGAAATTGTTTTTTCACCCGGCCGCCTTCCCACCCCCGGTAACGCCCCCGGAACCTCGGAGAAGCTGACTGCCGCCGATCATTTCCCTGGGTAAAAGTTTTCCCTTTTACCCTCAAAAAATTCCAGATAGCAAAAAAAATGCCAAAAACGCCAAGAAAACCTTGGTGAGAAAAAATACTGTAAAAACAAGGTGTTAGAAAATTAAAAGCAAATATTTTTCCTTCTTTTTCCGCCAAAAAATCGAAAAATGGGTAAAAAATTACATAATTTAAATACTTTTTTACCCTCGCACTTGCCGGCAGCGAAGGGTTTTTTCTTTTTTCGGCCTGTGTTATAAAAACGACCATGGAACTCGTAAAAGAACTGCTGGCCGCCGGCCTGCAACCGGAACAGCTGGTCACCGCCGCCGACGGCCTCTACTGCTACGGCTACGATGCCACCCGGCATCGCCAGCCGTCGGCGGCTGCCCGTCTTCCCCCGGGGGGCTGGCAGCGGCATGTCCGGAGGCTCGGTGCCGGTCACCGAGGGCCTGGTCGTCTCCCTGACCCGGATGAAACGGATTCTCGAAATCGACGAGGAAAACCTCACTGTGCTGGTGGAGCCCGGGGTGGTCACCGGGGAGTTGCAGGAGGAGGTGGGCAAACACGGCCTGCTGTACCCGCCGGACCCGGCCAGCCTGGCCTTCTCCACCCTGGGCGGCAACGTGGCGGAAAACGCCGGCGGCCCCCGGGCGGTCAAGTACGGGGTCACCGGCCAGTACGTCCGCGGCCTCGAAGTGGTGCTGCCGGACGGCCGCATCATCAGGACCGGCAACAAGTGCGTCAAGTCGGTTTCCGGCTACGACCTCACCCACCTGTTCGTCGGCTCCGAGGGCACCCTGGGAATCATCACCAAAATCCTCCTGCGCCTGGTGCCGGCCCCGGAGGCGGTGCAAACCATGCTGCTGGGCTTTGCCGACATGGAGGCCGCCGCCCGGGCAATCACGGCGATGATCCGCCGCCGGCTCGTGCCTTCAACCATCGAGTTTCTCGACCGCCACTCCATTGACGCCATCCGGGATGCCCTGCCCTTCACCATTGTCGACGACGTCCGGGCCCTGCTGCTGGTGGAAGTGGATGGGGACGCGGCCCAGGTCCGCCGGGACGCTGAGGCCATCGGCAAGCTGCTGCAAGACAGCGTCCGGCTGCAGATGAGCGCCACGGACGCGGCCGAACGCCAGGCCATCTGGCAGGCCCGCCGGGCCCTCTCCCCGGCCATCGCCCGCCTTGCCCCCCACAAGATCAACGAGGACATCGCCGTACCCGTGGCCCGGATTCCCGCGGTCCTGGAACGCTTCGAAAGCATCTCCCGGCAGGCCGGGCTGCCGATCGTCTGTTTCGGCCACGCCGGCGACGGCAACATTCACGTCAATGTCATGCTGGACAAGAACGACCCCCGCCAGGCGGCCGCCGGCAAGCAGGCGGTGCGGGAGATCTTTGCCGCCGCCATCGAACTGGGAGGCACCCTCTCGGGCGAACACGGCATCGGCAACACCAAGTCGGCCTATTTCAGCCTCGAATGGGATGCCGACACCATTGCCGCCATGCGGCTGATCAAGCGGGCCTTCGATCCGCACAACATCCTCAACCCCGGCAAAATCTTTCCCCCGGTGAGCTGAAAAACGATGGCCGATAATTTCAACCTCCGGGAAGAGCTGGCCCGGTGCGTCAAGTGCGGCGCCTGCATGGCCGTCTGTCCCATCTACCGCCAGACCGGCCGGGAAGAGCTGGTGGCCCGGGGCAAGCTGGCCCTGGTCGAGCGGCGGCAGCGGGAAAAAGAAGAACCGGCGGCTGGCAACCTCTCCGCCTTCTACCGGCAGGCCATCGACCACTGCCTGCTCTGTCATGCCTGCGAGGACAACTGCTCCAAAAACGTCCAGATCACCGCCATCATCAAGGAAAGCCGCCGGGAGATCACCGCCGCCCGGGGCCTGCACCCGGTCAAGAAAGCGCTTTTTGGCCTGCTGCGCGGCCGCTTTGGCGGCCTGCGAACCCTGACCAGGATCGGCTCCTGGCTGCAGCTGCTGGCCTGGAAGCGGCTGCCGGCCGGCAGCGGCCTGCGGCGGCGCCTGCCCCTGCCTCTCATTGACGACCAGACCGTCATCCCGGCCATTCCCCGCCGCAACCTGGACGACCGGCTGCGGCGCCGGCCGGCAGCCGCGGCGGCGGACCGGCCGGCGGTGTTTTTCTATCCCGGCTGCACCGCCCGCTACCTGACCCCCGAGCTCGGCGTGCAAACGGTCGCCGTCCTCGAAAAACTGGGCTACCGGGTCGTCGTCCCCCGAGAGTGGACCTGCTGCGGCGCCGTGGTCGAGGCCGCCGGCGACCGGCAAACCGCCGTCGAGCTGCAGCAGCGGAACCTGCGGGTACTGGCAGCCGCCGCTGACCGCGGCCCGGCAACGGTCGTCACCGTC
This sequence comes from Deltaproteobacteria bacterium, assembly GCA_019306045.1. Taxonomy (GTDB): domain Bacteria; phylum Desulfobacterota; class Anaeroferrophillalia; order Anaeroferrophillales; family Anaeroferrophillaceae; genus JAFDMG01. Next base: position 2,552 of record JAFDMG010000110.1, read on the forward strand.
TGCGCCACCTGCGGCCACACCCTGAAAGGCTATCCCCTGCCGGCCGGCTGTCAAGTCATGGACATCAGCGAATTCCTCTACGCTCACCGGCAGCCGCTGGAAAAACTGCTGGCGGGGAAAACCCTGGACCGGCGGCTCACCTACCACGATCCCTGCCACCTGCGCCGGGGTCAGAAAATCACCGCCGAGCCGCGCTGGCTGCTGCGGCTGCTGGCCGGGGACAACTTCGTCGAGCTGCGGCACCCCGAACGCTGCTGCGGTTCCGGCGGCTCTTTCGGGGTCACCCACAAGGCCCTTTCCCGGCAAATCCTCGGGGAAAAAATCGCCGACCTGCGGCAGTCGGCGGCCGCCGTCATCGCCAGCGGCTGCCCGGGCTGCCTGATCCAGCTCAACGAAGGCATCCAGATGGAGAAATTGGCGGTGGCCGCCGTCCACCCGGTCACCCTGCTGGCCGAGCTGCTGGCAGCCCCGCCCGCCGGGGAAACAGCCGCAGCCGTCCCGACCTCGGGGGAAGAGAAAAAAACGCCGGCTAAAAGCCGGCGGGCAGAAAAAACCAGCCACAAGCGGAAAAAGGGATAAAAACGGCAACGTCCCGGCGGCAACCAGAAGTCGCACCGGCGGGGGAGTATTCCGGAGGCGGCGGTACCGTCAGCGTTCGCCGTTCCTGGCGGCCAGCACCAGCCGGTACAACTCCCGGCGCGGCCAGTCGGGGAACTCCGCCTGCAGGGCGGCCACCAGGTCCCGGCCGGAAAGTTCCCCGCCGCCGGCCTGCAGCCGCTCCAGGGCGGCGGCCACTTCCTCCTCGGACGCCTTGGCCGCCGCCGGCGCTCCGGCCACCACCAGGGTAATCTCACCCCGCCAGTCGCGGCCGGCCTCCCGCTCGCGGATCGCCGCCACCGGGCCGCGGATATATTCCTCGTGGAGTTTGCTCAGTTCCCGGGCAATAGCCAGCTGCCGGTTCCCCAACACCTCGTGAATGGCCGCCAAGGTCGCCGGCAGGCGGCGGGGCGATTCGTAGAAAACCAGGGTCGCCCGGATCTCCCGCAGCTGCCGCAGCCGCTGCCGGCGGGCGGCGTCCCGGGCCGGCAGAAAACCGGCAAAAAAATACTCGTTGAGCGGCAGGCCGGAACCCACCAGGGCGGTGACGGCGGCGCAGGGGCCGGGCAGCACCACCAAGGGCAGATCGGCGGCGATCACCGCCCGGACGAGTTCAAAACCGGGATCGGAGACGCCCGGCATCCCGGCTTCGCTGATCAGGGCGACGGCCTTGCCGGCCCGCAGGTCGTCAAGCAAACGCTGCCGGCGCGCGGGGCCGCTGTGGTCGTGGAAGGCAAGCAGCGGCGTTTGCAGCTGATAGCGGGAAAAAAGCTTGCGGGCCGTGCGGGTGTCCTCGGCGGCCACCAGGTCCACCCGTCCCAGGATCTCCAGGGCCCGGAGGGTGAGGTCTCCAAGGTTGCCGATCGGCGTCGGAACCACGTAGAGGGTGCCGGGGGCCGGTTCCATGGCTAGGGCCGCGCCAGCCGCCGCAGGCGCTCTTTCAGGCGCAGGCGGTAGAGAATCTCCGCCAGCTCCGGGTCGTGGACGTGGCGGCAGACATCCCGGCGCAGTTTTTTCTTCTCGGCGGCGCTCAACAGCTCGGGATTGAAGGGCACCCGGCGCCGGACCGGCGGAGGCGGCGGCTCCGGAACGATCTCCCCCAGCTGAAAATGGAGCCGGGCGACTGCCGGACGGCCGCCGCTCAGTTCATTGAAACGGTCAATGATCTTATCCTGGAAAAAATAGAGCTGGTGGATCCAGGCGTGGTTGACCACCCGGATATGCAGGGTGCCTTGGCGGATAAACAGCGGCTGGCATTTTGCCGCCAGCTGGGGACCGACGATCTCTTCCCAGCGGGAAAAAATCCGGTAGACCGCCATCTTGCGGCGCAGGCGGTATTTGCCCAGCACCTCGGGCAGCAGGTCCTTGACCAGTCCGCCGCCGCCAACCCGCTTTTCCCGACCGGAAGCCATGCCCCTTCGCCAGCGCCGCTCTTAATCCAGGCGGGGAAAAATCGGCTTGCCCTTGACCACCTCGGTGGCCGCCGGCAGCTGTCCCCAGGTGAAAAGCTCGACCCCGCGCTGTTCAACCAGCCCCGGCAGGCCCAGCTGCCGGGCCATCTCCCGGCCCTTGTCCGGCATGAAGGGCAGCAGGTAGACGGTCAGCAGCCGCATGACCTCGGCCAGGCAGTAAAGCACCTGGTCCAGGTCGGCGGCCGCGCTTTCATCTTTGGCCAGCTGCCAGGGGGCCTGCTCGTCGACGAACTTGTTGGCCCGGGTCACCAGCTGCCAGATCGCCTGGAGAACGCGGGAAAAGGCCAGCTGGCCGAAGCCGGCTTCCACCTCGGCCGCCACCGCCGCCGCCAGCTCGGCAAACTCGCCGTAGCGCGGGTCGCCGGGATTCGGGGCCGGCACCCGGCCGCCGCGGTACTTGCGGATCATGGCCAGGGAACGGCTGAACAGGTTGCCCAGATCATTGGCCAATTCGCTGTTGAGGCGGTTTTTCATCGCCTGGCGGGAAAAGTCGCCGTCGAGGCCAAAGGGCACTTCCCGCAGGAGGAAGTAGCGAAAGGGATCGACACCGTACTCGTCGGCCATGGCCACCGGGTCGACCACGTTGCCCAGGGACTTGGACATCTTTTCCCCCTCCACCGTCCACCAGCCGTGGGCGAACACCTTGCCGGGCAGCGGCAGGCCGGCGGCAAAAAGAAAGGTCGGCCAGTAGACGGCGTGGAAACGGAGGATGTCCTTGCCGATCAGGTGGATGTCGGCCGGCCAGAGGCGGGCGAAGCGCTCCGGGTCGTCGGGGTAGCCGGCCGCCGTCAGGTAGTTGACCAGGGCGTCGAACCAGACGTAGATGACGTGTTTTTCGTCCCCGGGCACCGGGATGCCCCAGGTGAAGCTGGTGCGGCTGATGCTCAGGTCCCGCAGCTCCTCGCGCACGAAGCTTAAAATCTCGTTCCGCTTGCTTTCCGGCTGGATGAAATCCGGATGCTCCTCGATGTAGGCCAGCAGCCGCTCGCGGTAGCGGGACATGCGGAAGAAATAGCTTTCTTCGCTGACCCGCTCGGCCGGCCGGCCGCACTCGGGACAGTTGCCGTCCGCCAGCTGCTTGGCGGTCCAGAAAGTTTCACAGGGAACGCAGTACCAGTCCTCGTAGGTGCCGAGATAGATGTCCCCCTTTTCCTGCACCTGCCGGAAAAAGGCCACCACCGCCCGGGCGTGGCGCTCCTCGGTGGTGCGGATAAAATCATCGTTGGAGATGTTGAGCACCCGCCAGAGATGTTTGAAGCGTTCCACCACCTCGTCCACCAGCTCCCGGGGAGTCATGCCCTTCTGGATGGCGGTTTTCTCGATCTTGACCCCGTGTTCGTCGGTGCCGGTGAGAAAAAAGACCTCCCGTCCCCGCAGGCGCTGGTAGCGGGCCATGACGTCGTGGTGATGTAAAACACCGGTTTTGATTCCGTGGTCATGACTTCCCTTCCCTGTTTTCCTTGGCCGCCCGGTCCCTGCCCGAGCCCCGGGTGCGGTTTTTCTTGTTCTTGCCTTTTTTCATCTGCAGGTAGTTTTCATATTCGAAGCCGAGACAGCACATCAGGCGGCCGCAGAGGCCGGAAATCTTCACCGGGTTGAGGGCCAGGCCCTGTTCCTTGGCCATCTTG
>JAFDMG010000111.1 GCA_019306045.1 Deltaproteobacteria bacterium
ATGGCCTGGCCTCAAAATACCTGCTCCAGCTGCGCAAGCTGGACCAGCCCTTCGTTCTCCCCATCACGACCCAGAACCGCCGGCAACTGGAGAAACTCCTTTTTTCCTGGTCCTACAAGGGGGTCACCGACCTGGTGACCAAGTGGGTCTGGCCCGCCCCCGCCCGCCTGGCCGTGCGTTTCTGCGTCCGCCACGGCCTGCGGCCGAATCAGGTCACCCTGACGGGATTTTTCCTCGCCATTGCCGCCGGCCTGCTCTTTTACTATGGGTGGTACGCCACCGGCCTGGCGGCCGGTTGGCTGATGACCTTCCTCGACACTGTCGACGGTAAGCTGGCCCGGGTTACAGTCACCTCCAGCAAGTTCGGCCACCTTTTCGACCACGCCATCGACATTATCCATCCGCCCCTCTGGTACCTCGCCTGGGGGCTGGGGCTGGCCCGCTACGGCCTGCCCCTGTCGCCGGGCGCCTGGCAGCTAATGCTCTGGCTGATTTTCGGCGGCTATATCGGCGGCCGGCTGGTGGAGGCAATTTTCACCCGTTTTCTCGGCCGTTTCGGCATTTTCTGCTGGCAGCCGCGGGACTCTTTTTTCCGCCTGATTACCGGCCGGCGCAACCCCAACATGATTCTCCTGACCCTCAGTCTCATCGCCGGCCGGCCGGACCTGGGCCTTTGGGCCGTGGCCCTCTGGACCTCACTTTCCACCCTTTACCTGGCCTACCGCCTTTACCGGGCCCTGCAGGCCAGGAAGACTTCCGGCCCCCTGACCAGCTGGTTTGAACGGGTTAACGGGGAAAACGGCCGCCGTTCCCTGGCGGTGAAGATCTTCACCCGGCGGCCCATTGTCATGCCGGACGGCAGCCGGGTGTAGCCATGACCGCCCCTGCCGGGCCCCCTCTGATCGGCGTTCTGAGCAACCCGGCCAGCGGCGGCAACCGGAAGCACCTGCCGGCCATCAGGAAGCTTCTGGCCGGCCGGGACCAGATCAGCCACCGGGAAGCCGCCACCCTGCCGGCGATCAACGCCGCTCTCGATGATCTGCTGCAACCGCGGCCCGCCTACCTGGTGATCAACGGCGGCGACGGCACCATTCAGGCCGTCCTGACCCGGCTGCTGACGGGGACCGGCGACCCGCCGCCCCCTCTGGTCATTCTCAAGGCCGGCACCACCAGCATGACCGCCGGTGATGTCGGCCTCCGGGGACCGGCACCCCGGGCCCTGGAGGATTTCCTCGCCCGGGCGGCGGCCGGAACCGGGCTTACCTTCACCAGCCGGGAGATCCTGCGGCTCGACCCGCCAGGCCGGCCGCCCCTCTGCGGCATGTTTTTCGGCGCCGGCTGCATTCCCCAGGGAATTCGCTATTTCCATGAAAAAGTCAACCGCCGGGGCCTGCGGGGGGAAATCGGACCGGCCCTGGTGGTCGCCCGTTTCCTCTTCGCTCTCGCCGGCGGCGGCCGCCGGCAAATCTGCCGGCCGCCGACCCTGACCTGGACCATCGACGGCCGGGAAACCGCTGGCTGGCCATGCCTGCTGCTGATGGCCACCACCCTGAAACGGCTTTTTTTCGGCTGGCACCCTTTCTGGGACCACGGCCAGTTTCCGGTTCACTTTACCGCCGTCCGGGAGCACCCCCATCGTTTTTTCCGTCTGCTGCCCAGCCTCGTCCGGGGCCGGGCATCCCGGCTGGCCACCCCGGCCAACGGCTACCTGAGCCGCAACGCCGTCAAAATCACCCTGACCGGCATCGACCAGTTCACCCTTGACGGCCAACTGTACGAGCTTGCCGCCCCGGACGACCGGGTAACCATCAGCAGCGGCGGCCGGCTCCGTTTCGTACAATCATCGACGGACAAGAGCCGGCCCCCAGCGATCAGCAACCTGGACACTGCCGCCGGCCAGCCGCCGACAGCCGGGGAAACCAACGACCGCCGACGACGGCTGGCCAGGCTGACCGCCTTCATCAGCCGCCATCCGGACGCCTCCTCGCCAGTGACGGCCGCCATGGCGGCGGCGCTGCGGCAACGCTACGGCCCGGCCCTGCTGGCGATACTTTTCTACGGTTCCTGCCGGCGGCAGGCGGACCACTTCGACGGCCTGCTCGATTTCTACCTGATCGTCGACCGCTACCGGCACGCCTACGGCCGCTTCCTGCCGGCGGCCGCCAACTGCCTGCTGCCGCCCAATGTCTTCTACCTGGAAACCCGGGTAGCGGGCCGGCCGGCCCGGGCCAAGTACGCCGTGCTCTCCCTGGCCGACCTGCAGCGCGGCACCAGCCGCTGGTCCCACCCCTACCTCTGGGGCCGCTTTGCCCAGCCGGTAAGTCTGCTTTACAGCCGCAGTCCCGCCGTCAGCCGGCAGATCGACGCCGCCCTGGCCCGGGCGGTGCTCACCCTGGTCACCGCCACCCTGCCCTGCCTGCCGCCGACGTTCACCCCGGCGGCACTCTGGAGCACGGGTCTGGAACTCAGCTACGCCACCGAGCTGCGTCCCGAGCGCCCGGGCCAAGGGAAACGCCTTTACCAGGCGGATCGGGACTACTACGACCGGCTGACCGCCCTGGCCCTGCCGGCGGTCATCTTTCCCACCGCCGCCGATCCCCGCCAGCCCGGCAGCTACCAGGCCCGGATTCCGGCCGGCTACCGGCGGCGGGCGAAACGGCAGTGGCGGCTCCGCCGCCTGCAGGGCAAAACCTTTCACATCCTCCGCCTGCTGAAGGCCTTTTTCACTTTCCAGGGCGGCTTCGACTATCTCGGCTGGAAAATCGAGCGCCACGCCGGCGTCAGCATGGCCCCGCCTCCCGGCCGGCGGCACAACCTGCTGACCTTCACCCGGGCCCTGTGGCACGGCCGGCGCCGGGGAACCCGCCGCTGATCAACTTCTCCCGCCGGCAATGCTTGCTGAATCGGCAGTCATCAGTGGCTTTTCCCGGCTCGTTATTGGCAATTATTACCAGATTAAGGAATTTTTTGTTACTATTTGGTCGTTTTTTCTTGACAATCATTCAGTCCATTGCTATCGGGCTGACATGAATGCGGGGAAAAACCAGCGGCCATCTTGCCAATATCTCAATAGCGGAGAAAAAACGGCCGGCAGGTAGCGGCCGTCGGCGGCAGAATCCGGAAACCATACCCGGGCATAACCGGCGGCAGCACAACCGGCCATCAGCACCACTTGCAATCGGGGGGAAAACAAAAAATGAAGATGCGTACTTTTATCAGGCCATTGATCATCTTGCTGTTTTTGCTGGCGGTCCTGTCCGGCGGCCGTCCGGCCGTCGCCGAACCAACCGGCAAACTGGTCATTTTTCACGCCGGCAGCCTGACGGTGCCGATGAAAGCCATCGAACAGGCCTTCGAACAACGTTATCCCCAGGTGGACGTCCTCCGGGAAGCCGCCGGCAGCCAGAAGTGTGCCCGCAAAATCATCGATCTCCACCGACCTTGCGACATCATGGCCTCGGCGGATTACAAGATCATCGACAAGCTGCTGATTCCCGACTACGCCTCCTGGAACATCCGTTTCGCTGCCAACCGGATGGTCCTCTGCTACACCGACCAGAGTTCCTTTGCCGATGAGATCAAGGCCGACAACTGGTACCGGATTCTCCAGCGGCCGCAGGTCGTCTGGGGACACGCCGACCCCAATGTCGACCCCTGCGGCTACCGGACCCTGATGGTCCTGCAGCTGGCGGAAAAATTCTACCGCCGCCCCGGCCTCTACCGGCAGCTGCTGGCCAACCGGCCGGCGGCCAACATCCGGCCGAAATCGGTGGAACTGATTTCCCTGCTGCAGACCGGCACCATGGACTACGCCTGGGAATACCGCTCGGTGGCCGTGCAGCACCACCTCCGCTACCTGGAACTGCCGCCGCAGATCAACCTCGGCGACTACCGCTACAACGACCTCTACCGACAGGCCAAAGTACGGGTCAGCGGCAAGAAGCCGGGCACCACCATGGAGATCAGCGGCAAATCGATCACTTACGGCATCACCATGCTCAAGGAAGCGCCGAACCGGGAAGCCGCCGAGGCTTTCCTCGCTTTTCTGCTGGCCAAAAACGGCGGCCTGCAAATTCTGGCCGCCCAGGGTCAGCCGCCGATCATTCCCCCCCGAATCGGGAACCGGGCGGCTTTGGACCAGCTGCCGCCCCGGCTGCGGCCGCTGGTAACCGCCGCCGGCAACTGACGGGAGGCCGCTTTGCTCAACCGCCGCGAACCTCTATTCTGGATCTCCCTTTCCTGCGGCCTGGTAGTCCTGGCTTTCATCACCCTGCCGCTGGTGAAAATGATCAGCGGGCCGACCGCGGCCACCATGCGCCAGACAATCGTCGACCCGGAAGTCCGCCGCTCCATCTGGCTCAGCCTCTATACCGCCGGGGCCGCGGCGCTGATTGCCGTCGCCATCGGCACCCCCTTCGCCTACCTGCTGGCCCGGCGGGACTTCCCCGGCAAAAAGCTGGTGGAGGGGATCATCGACCTGCCGATCGTCATCCCCCACCCGGTGGTTGGCATCGCCCTTCTCAGCCTGGTGGGACGCAACTTCTGGGTCGGCCGCCTGCTGCACGAACTGGGCGTCCGCCTCATGGGCAGCGTCAGCGGCATCATCATGGTACTCACCTTCGTCGGCCTGCCTTTCTACCTCAACGCCGCCCGCGAGGGCTTTGCCGGCGTTTCCCCGCGCCTGGAAGCGGTGGCCCGCAGTCTCGGGGCCTCCGGCCGCCAGACCTTCTTCCTGGTCACCCTGCCGCTGGCCTGGCGCAGCCTGCTGGCCGGCATCATCATGTGCTGCGCCCGGGCGATCAGCGAGTTCGGCGCCGTGGTCATCATCGCCTACCACCCGATGATCGCCCCGGTGCTGATCTATGAACGCTTCGAATCCTTTGGTCTCAAGTACTCCCAGCCGGTGGCCGTCTGGCTGATTTTCCTCTGCCTGACGCTCTTCCTTCTCCTGCGCCTGGTGTCCCCGGCCCCGCGACCGGCAGCCAGATGATCAGCATCCGCAATCTCAGCGTCGACCTCGGCGACTTCCAGCTGCGTGATCTCTCCCTGGAAATTGCCAGCGGCGAGTTTTTCATTCTCATGGGGCCGACCGGGGCCGGCAAGACCATCCTCCTGGAAGCGATTATCGGCCTGGTGCCGGTGGCCGGCGGCGAGATTTTCCTCGACGGCGACCGGATCACCCACCTGCCGCCGGAAAAAAGACAGATCGGCATCGTCTACCAGGACTACGCCCTCTTTCCCCACCTGACCGTCAGGGAAAACATCGCCTTTGGCCGCCGCTTCCAGGCCGCCGCCGGGGTAAAAAACAGCGAGCTGCCGGCCGACCTGCTGGCCACCCTGGAGCTGGAACCGCTGCTGTCCCGCTACCCGGGAACCCTGAGCGGCGGCGAACAGCAGCGGGTCGCCCTGGCCCGGGCCCTGGCAGTCAGCCCCCGGGTGCTGCTCCTGGATGAACCGCTGTCGGCCCTGGACCCGCGCTTCCGGGAGGAACTGCGCCACTACCTGCGCCTGCTGCACCGCCAGACCGGCACCACCTTTCTCATGGTCACCCACGATTTCGCCGAGGCCCTGGCCCTGGCCGAACGGCTGGCGGTCATCAATCGCGGCCGCCTGGAACAGGCCGGCACCCCGGAAGAAATCTTCCGGCAGCCGGCGGCCTGGAAATCAACCTGGGCCGGGAAGTGGAACTGGAACGGGGCTGCATCGCCATCCGCCCCGAGGATCTCGTTCTCAGCCCCGACCCCCTGGTGGCCACCAGCATCCAGAACTCTTTTGCCGGCCGGGTCGGCCGCATCGCCCCCACCGGCTTCCACTACCAGGTGGAGATCCAGGTCGCCGACCTGACCTTCACCGCCGTGATCACCCGGCAGTCCCTGTTCTCCCTCGGCCTGCAGCCGGGCCGGCCGGTGGCGGTTTCCTTCAAAGCGGCGGCCGTCCACCCCCTCACCTGAGTCCACCCCCCATCTTTCCCCTTGACGCCAGCCGGCAAATTCATTTAAGGTCAGCGGAAAATCTCCAGGAGGTTCCCATGCCTGACATCGCCTGGCTGAACGGTGAATTCACGTCGTTAGCAGCCGCCAAAGTTTCCATTAATGACCGGGGCTACGTCTTCGCCGACGGCATCTACGAGGTCATCTGCACCCGGGAGGGCCGCCCCTTCCTGATGGAGGCCCACCTGCGCCGTTTCGAAAACAGCGCCGCCGGCCTCAACCTGCCCCTGCCGGACAACTACCGCGACTGGCCGGACATCATCGCCGCCGGCCTGGAGAAGGCCGGCTACCCGGAAACCATGATCTACATCCAGATGACCCGGGGGGTCATGCCCCGGCGCCACGACGTCCCCCACCCCCTGACGCCCCAGGTGGTGATGACTTTCCGCCCCAAACCCCGGGTGGACCCGGCAGCCCTGGCCAGCGGCCAGGCGGCGATCACCGTCGAAGAGATCCGCTGGAGCCACTGTTTCCTCAAAACCATCGCCCTGCTGCCCAACGTGCTGATGAAGCAGCAGGCCCGGGACCAGGGCTGTTACGAGGCCATTTTCGTCGCCGACGACGGGGAGGTGCACGAAGGCACCGCCGCCAACGTTTTCTTCGTCCGCGACGGCATCCTTTACACCCCGGAGCTGGGCAACTACCTGCTGCCCGGCATCACCCGCCAGTACATCATCGACCAAGCGCCGGCCATCGGCCTGCAGGTGGTCAGCAAGCGCTGCCTGCTGCCGGAAATGCTGGCGGCCGACGAGGTATTCGTCACCAGCACCACGGTGGATGCCATGCCGATCGTCAAAATCGACAACCAGCCCATCGGCGACGGCAAGCCGGGACCGGTGACCCGGAAAGTGGCGGCCCTCTTTCAATGAACCGCCGCCAGTCCCGCAAGGCCCGCCAGTTCGAGGAATCGGTAATCCGCGGCATGACCCGGCTCTGCCGCCAGTACGACGGCGTCAACCTGAGCCAGGGGTTCCCCGACTTCCCGGCCCCGGCCCTGATCAAGGAAGCCGCCAAGCAGGCCATCGACGCCGAGATCAACCAGTATGCCATCACCTGGGGCACGGCCAACCTGCGGCGGGCGATTGCCGCCAAACAGGCCTGCTTTTACGGCTGGCGGGTAGACCCCGAAACCGAAATTACCGTCACCTGCGGCGCCACCGAAGGCATGATCGCCACCCTGCTGGCGGTCATCGACCCCGGCGACGAGGTGATCATCATCGCCCCCTTCTACGAGAATTACGGCCCCGACGTCATCCTCGCCGACGCCGTTCCCCGCTATGTCTCCCTGGAAGCTCCCGACTGGCGGCTGCCGGAAGAGAAGCTGGCCGCCGCTTTCAATGAACGGACCCGGGCCATTATCATCAACACCCCCCACAACCCCACCGGCAAGGTTTTCAGCCGCGAAGAACTGGAAACCATCGCCCGCCTCTGCCGGCAGTGGGACGTGCTGGCCATCACCGACGAGATCTACGAGCACATTCTCTACGACGGTCACCATCACTACCCCCTGGCCCTGCTGGACGGCATGGCCGAACGGACGGTGACCGTCAACGGCATTTCCAAGACCTACAGCGTCACCGGCTGGCGGATCGGCTACTGCCTGGCCCCAGCGGCGATCACCGACGGCATCCGCAAGGTCCACGACTTCCTCACCGTCGGCGCCCCGGCGCCCCTGCAGGAGGGAGCCGCGGTGATGATGGGCGTCGCCGACGAGTATTACAAGGAACTGGCGGCCGTCTATGCCGAGAAAAGGGATTTCCTGCTGGAAGTTCTGCGGGCGGCGGGTTTCCAGTGCACCACCCCCGCCGGGGCTTATTACATCATGGCGGATTTCAGTGATTTGAGCGGCGGCGACGACGTCAGCTTCGCCAAATGGCTGGTACGAGAGGTGGGCGTGGCCACGGTTCCCGGCAGCAGTTTTTTCCCCCAGCGGGAGCTGGGCCACAGCCAGGTGCGTTTCTGTTTTTGCAAAACCGAGGCCACCCTGGAACAGGCGGCGGCGCGCCTGCGGCGCCAGTTCGGCTCCTAACGGCCTTTTTCCCCGGCCGCCGCCCGGCGGCCGTTTTCCTGCTGCCGGTGGCGCAGCCAGCCAAGCATGCCGGTCATGGTGTTGCGCAGGAAATAACGCTCCCGGGCAAATATTTCCGGCGGCAGCTGGTTGATGTTGCGATAGACGGGATCGTGTTCCTGCAGCCACTCGTAAAGGCGCTCTTCCATGCCCTCCTCGCCGTCGGCGGCCGCTTTTTCCACCCCTTCGACCCAGAGCAGCAACTGCCGCCGACCGATCCGCAGGTATTCCAGTGCCGGCTCCACCAGGCCGTAATGGGCGAAAACCAGGTAGCGCGGCCGGCAGGCAATCACCCGGTCGATGGAATCGAGGGCCACGTCAAGGAAAAAGCGGGGCGGGGTCGCCGGCCGCATGCAGATCCCCTCGGGCACCGGGCTGCGCACGCCAACCACCTCGCCGCCAAACAGCAGGTCGTCGTGGAGGAAACAGAGATGGTGCTGGGCGTGCCCGGGAGTCAGCAGCGCCCGGATGCCGGTGGCACCGATCTTCGCCGCGAAACTGATGTTCGCCGCCGGCACCGGCAAGATCTCGCCGTAGGCCTCGGCAACTTTCCCCAACACCTGCAGTGATCCCCGCCATAATTTTTCCGGGTTCACCATGTGTCTGATGCCGTCCGGGTGGCAGATGACCCGGGCCGTAGGGAAATGTTCCAGCAGGCGGCCGGTGCCGCCGGCGTGGTCGATGTGGATGTGGGTCAGGAAAATATAATCCAGCCGCCGCACCCCCAGGCGCTCCAACCCCGCCAGCAGTTGGGGCAATGATGACAGGGGCCCGGGATCCACCAGGTAGACGAGATCGTCGTCCTGGTAGACCCAGGCGCTGATGAACTGTTTGAAGCCGTCCAGCGGCTGGTCGAGATCGAGACAGTGCAATCGGCTGGTATCCATTTTTCCTCGCTTGCCGGCCGGCAGCCGGATCTTTCCTAGTGGACCCGGCAGGGCCGGTCGTCACCGCACGCCTGGTCCCGGCCGCAGCAGGGCTGCGACCGGCCGCAGGCCGGCATTCCCTCGGCGGCCCGGCTGCCGCCGGCCGCACCGGTGATGAAACCAGTGCCGCCGCTGATCAACCTTTCCAGCCGCCCGCCGCACACCTCGCAGACGGTCAATTTGGCGGCGCTGATCTTCTGGGAGACCTCGAAGCGCCGGCCGCAGTCGTGGCAGCGATACTCGTAGGTTGGCATGTAGCTTACCTCCTTCCGGCGCCGAAACCCGGCCCCCAGCGAACGCTCACCGCCCCGTGGGAACAGAGTTCCTGGCAGCAGTAGCAGCGAATGCAACGGTTATAATTAATCCGCACCCGGCCGTCAACCAATTTCATCGCCCCGGCGGGACAGTGCTTGACGCACACCAGGCAGCGGCGGCAGCGGGAAAAGCTGATCACCGGCCGGCGGACCACCAGGCGGCGCAGCAGCCGGTGGCCGGGGAAGGCGGCATCCCGGGCTCCCCGGGCCGGTTTGAGGGTAAAGCGGGCGCCGGCCGGCA
>JAFDMG010000112.1 GCA_019306045.1 Deltaproteobacteria bacterium
GGTGGACGGCCAGGCCATACCCCTGAGCAGCCGGCTGATCGTCTGGGATGTGCGCCTGCCGCGGATCATCGTCGCCCTCTTGGTGGGCGGGGCCCTCGGGATTTCCGGTGCCGTTTTCCAGGGGCTGCTGCTCAACCCACTCGCCGATCCCTTCACCATCGGGGTTTCGGCCGGCGCCGCTTTCGGAGCCACGGTGGCCATCCTGCTCCAGGGCTTCCTGGCCGGTGCCGCCTGGCTGGGCGGCTCGGCGGTCATTCCCCTTTTTGCCTTCGCCGGCGCGGTGTTGTCGCTGCTTTTTGTTTACGCCGTGGCCCGCACCGACGGCCAGATCCTGCCGGAAGCAAGAGCATCGCCGGCGACAACCTGTCGGCGATCGTCTTCTGGATCATGGGCAGTCTTTCCGGCCGCCTCTGGCAGCACGTCTTCATCATGCTGCCCTATTTTCTCGTCTGTTTTTTTATCATGCAGGCCAACGCCGGCCATCTCAATATCATTGCCATGGGGGACACCACCGCCATGCAGCTGGGGGTTGATGTCCAGCGGGTCCGCCGCCGGCTGCTGCTGGTGTCCTCCCTGCTCACCGCGGTGGCGGTTTCCATCAGCGGCGTCATCGGCTTTGTCGGCCTGGTGGTGCCCCACATCAACCGGCTGATTCTCGGTCCCAACCACCGGACCCTGCTGCCGGCCTCGGCGCTGCTTGGCGGCGCCATCCTCATTCTTGCCGACACCCTGGCCCGCACGGTGGCCGGGGCGACGGAGATCCCGGTGGGGGTGGTTACCGCCCTCCTGGGGGCGCCTTTTTTCTGCTACATTTTCAAGAAAAAGTTCAAGGCCGGCTGAAGCGGCGACGGGGGAAAATTCATGACGGGGTTGGCGAGGGCGAGCAATGGCTGAGGACAGCTGCCGGCAACAAGGCGGTTTTGCCGAGCTGCTCCGGGTTGAACACTTGGTTTGCGGCTACCGGCAGAAAACCGTGCTCCATGACCTGAATTTCAGCCTTTGGTCCGGCTTTTTCTGCGGCCTGCTGGGGCCGAACGGCTCCGGCAAGTCTACCCTGGTCAACAACCTCTGCCGGGTGTTTCAGCCCCGGTCCGGGAAAATCACCCTCGCGGGCCGCGACCTGCTGACCGTCGACCGGCGGGAGCTGGCCCGGCAGGTTGCCGTCGTGCCCCAGGACACCCACATCTCCTTTCCCTTTACCGTCCTGGAAGTGGTGGCCATGGGGCGCCATCCCCACCTGGGAGGAATGTTCGGCAAGGGCTACCGGGAGGACGACCCGGTGGTGGCCCGGGTGCTGGCGGAAACCGGCATCGAGCACCTGCGGGAGCGGCCGGTCACCCAGGTGAGCGGCGGCGAGCGGCAGCTGGTGCTCCTGGCCCGGGCCCTGGTTCAGGAGCCGAAACTGCTGTTGCTGGACGAACCGACTTCCAACCTCGACATCCGTCATGCGGTCAAGATCATGCGCCTGGTGGAAAAAAGGGTGCGGGAGGAGGGACTGGCCGTGCTGGCCATTTTCCACGACCTGAACCTGGCCAGCATCTTTGCCGATTACCTTTTCCTGCTCCGGGACGGCCGCATTGTCCACCAGGGGGAAACGTCGAAAGTGCTCACTCGGGAGGTGCTGCAGGAAGTGTTTGCCACTTCCCTGCTGGTCTACACGCCGCCCGAGGTGGGCCGCCCGCAGGTGGCCATTCCTCCCGGCCCGGACAGCCAGCGCCGCCGCTAGGTCAGCCGTTCTCTCGCCGGAGCAGGCAGGCCGCCAGCGAGGAATCCTTGAAGGTCTGTTCGATGCTGCGGAACACCCTGCCGGTCAGCCGGCTGCCGTCGCTGTCGCCGGTGTGCGCTCCCCAGACCAGGCGAATGACTTCCACTACTTTGAGTTTGGCCGCCGGCGCCGCCGGGAGGACGGCATCTTCTTCCTCTTCCTCCACCGGTCGCAGCAGCCCGGCTTGGAGCAGTTTCTCGGCCGTTTCCCGGATCAGCGGTTCGTCGCCGTGCAGGCGGTCGGCCAGGTTCTGGTAGGTGGTCAGACAGCGCTGCTCGAAATCGGTGAGTGCCAGGGCCAGGATGTCGAAGCTCAGGGCCAGCCTGGCGGCCGGGGCGACTTCCCGCCGGCCTTCGGGACGGTAGTGGGCCCAGAACTGGACGGCATAGGCCACTTCGGCTCCGGAAAGGAAGACTATCCAGCCGAGGTGGATCCAGATGAGAAAGAGGGGAACGGTGGCAAAAGAGCCGTAGATGGCATTGTAGCGGGCCACCCCGATCTGCAGGTGCAGGTAGACCTTCTGGATCAGCAGCAGGCCGATGGTGCCGGAGATGCCGCCGACCAGGGCCGGCCGCAGCCGCACCTTGGTGTTGGGCAGAAAGCGGTAGAGGAGGGTGAAAGCGCCGGTCAGGACCAGGAAGGGCACGACCCGGGTGGTGAGCACGGCCAGCCAGGAGGCCGAGATGATGTGCTCCAGCTTTTTCATGATCATGGCGCTCTGCAGGGCGGCCGAAGCCCCGAGGCCCAGGTTGAGGACCAGGGGGAAGAGCAGCATCAGGGCCAGGTAATCCATGACCCGGCGGCCGAGGGCCCGTCCCCTTTCCGCTTTCCAGATGGCGTTCATTGCCTTTTCGATGCTGCTGATTACCGCGATGACCGTCACCAGCAGGAAGAAGATGCCCGCCGCTCCCAGGGTGGCGAAGTTGGTGCGGTCGACATAGGCGAAAACCTGGTCGACGGCGTCCCGCAGGTGCGAGGCGAAATCCTTGCCGTGCAGGCGCTTTTCCTCTGCCGGGGTCGGCTGGTCGCCGGTGGTCGTCGGGATTTCCGTTTTGGCGGCGGCCGGCGAGGTTTTTTCGTCCAGCTGGGCAATCAGGCGGTAGGCGGTTTCCCGCATCTGGTCGCCGGCCCCCAGGCCCTTGAGCATCGCGGTGCCGAAAGCCAGCATGGGCACCAGGGAGAGGACGACGGTAAAAGTCAGGGCGCTGGCCCGCAGGGCGATGGCGTCCTGCTTCAGCTCCGCCAGGACGATGAGAATTACCCGGCCGACGATGGTTGACCACCGCTGCCACCACGGGCCGGCCGGCTCCGCCCACAGCCGGGCCAGCAGGCGCTGGCGCCGGGAAGCGGGCTGGTGGCCGTTGCCGTTTTTCTGACTGCCCATTTTCCTATTTTTTCTGCAGCGAGCGGTTGAGCTGTTCGAACAGCTTTTTCTCGATAACCTTTTCCACCTGTTTCTGGGTGGTTTTTTCGTTCAGGGCCACCCGCGGCCGGCTCAGACTGCCGTTCACCTGCAGGTCGATGGTCGTCCGCCCTTCCCGGTCGGCAAGATTTTTCATCCAGGGATATTTTCGCACCAGCTGCCGGCTGAGTTCCCTGCCCAGGGTGAGGTTGACCGGCAGCTGCAGGCGGCCGTCGAGACCGACGGTGCCGGTGCTGCGGGCCGACAGCTCGGCGGCGTTCATGGTTGATTTCAACTGAATTTTTCCCTGGCGCAGGTGGAAGTTGCCGTCGATGGTGGAAAACTCGATTTTTTCCAGGGACGGCAGGTTCAGCAGCGAGGCGATCATTGCCGTGGCCGGGATGTCCTGCAGGCGGCCGTCCTTGATCACGTAGGTGCCGTCGGCGCTCAGGTGGCGCTTGATCATCTCGCTGTCGGTGCCGCGGCCGGCGAAGGTCCACTTGCTGGCCAGGGTGCCGGTGATCATTTTGGCGGCTGCGGGGGCGGTCATGGCCAGCAGTTCGTTTACCTGGATGTTGGTCAGGGAGAGGCCGCCCTCGTAGGCGGGGTCAGCTTGCTGCAGGTTGACGGTCGCCTGGCCGGTGAACAGGCCGGCGGCCAGCCGGCCCTGGAGGCCGTTAATATTCAGGATGCGGTTTTTGAAGAGGTAGTCGGCCTGGAAATCATCGATTTTCAGCTCCCGGTAGCTGGCCTGGCCGATGGTAATTTTTCCCTTGACCACCAGCTTGGGCGGCAGGCCGGCCGCCGGAGAACTCCCGGCTGCCTTGGGTTTGGCCGTTGGCTTGCTCTGGCGGTCATTCTTGGCCGCCGCCGGGCCGGCCGCGCCGGCCAGGCTGGCCAGGTAGTCTAGCCGCAGGGCCTGGCTGCTCAGGTTGGCGATGACGGTCGGCCCGGTAAAATAGTCGCTGACCTGGCCGCTGACCTGCAGCTTTTCCTTTTCCTGGGTGATGGTTAAGTCGTAGCTGAGCTGCTGCTGGTCAAACTTGACCCGGCCGGCGAGCCGCGGCTGCAGCTGGCCCTGCTTGGCCGTGACTTTCAGGTCCAGAACGCCCTGGTAGCGCCAGGCGGCCGGGGTTTTTCCCAGCCGCAGGGAGGTTATTTTCAGGTCCGCCTGGCCGGTCACCGCCGGCAGCTGCTGCCGCTGATCGGTGAAGGTGAAGTTGGCTCCCTGCAGCTGAATGGCGGCGACGGTCACCGCCAGCGGCAGGGCCGGGGAATTTTTTTTGTTCGGTTCAGTGGCCGGAGAGGTGGTTTTTTTAGGCTGCGGTTGCAGCACCGCCAGGGTTTCGTAGTTGAACTTGCCCTGCCGGTCGCGGAAAATGTTGATTCGCGGCCGCCGCAAAGTGATCTCGCTGATGGCCAGCTGCTTCTGCAGCAGTTTCCAGAGGTCGTAGCTGAGCACGGCCGTGTCGACGGCGGCAAAATCCTGCTGGCCGTCAAGCTCTTTGACGGCCAGGCCCTTGACCTTGACCCCAGTGAACAGGCCAGCCTGGATGCCGGCAATGGTTACCCGGCGGCCGAGGGCCTTTTCCGCCGGTGGAATGAGCATGGCTTTCAGCCGGTCCTCGGTGAGGTAGAAGTGGATGAAAGCACTGAAGGCGATGACGGTCGCCAGGATCAGGAGCAGCAGAAAAACCAGCAGTTTACCGATCTTGCCCATGGTTCCCTCCGTTGGTTATGGCATTCAACCCGTTGAAAGCATAACATTTTTCAGCGAACTTTGCCAATGAAACAAATTTGCCGACCCGGCGCCGTTTTCATTGCCGGCGGTGGCACTCCGCCGGAACTTGACGCGGCCGGCCATGAAAAAAGGCTTCCAGGGAAATGGAAGCCTTGCTCGTGGTTGGCGGAGAGAGTGGGATTCGAACCCACGGTGGGCGGAGCCCACAGCTGATTTCGAGTCAACCGCCTTCGACCTCTCGGCCATCTCTCCGTAGCAATATTTTTCGGTATGGTTCAGCAGCCGGCTTCCCGGCGCAGCAGCTCCGCCATGTCGGTTTTTTCCCAGGTGAAGCCGGGCCCGGAGCGGCCAAAATGGCCGTAGGCCGCTGTTTCCCGGTAGATCGGCCGCAGCAGGTCCAGTTTTTCGATGATCGCCGCCGGCCGCAGGTCGAAATGCCGGCGCACCAGGACGGAGATGTCATCCGAGGGAATTTTGCCGGTGCCGAAACAGTTGATCATGACGCTTACCGGTTCGGCCACCCCGATGGCATAGGCCACCTGGACCTCGCACTTGGCCGCCAGGCCGGCGGCCACCACGTTCTTGGCAATGTAGCGGGCCATGTAGGAAGCGCTGCGGTCGACCTTGGAGGGGTCCTTGCCGGAGAAGCAGCCGCCGCCGTGGCTGCCCTGGCCGCCGTAGGTGTCGACAATGATCTTGCGGCCGGTGAGCCCGCAGTCCCCCATCGGCCCGCCGATGACAAAGCGGCCGGTGGGGTTGACATAAAACTTTGTCTGTTCGTCCAGCATCGCCGCCGGCAGCACTTTTTTGACGACTTCGGTGATGATTCCCTCCCGCAGGTCGTTGTAGCTGACCTCGGGGGTGTGCTGGCTGGAGACCACCACGGCGTCGATCCTGACCGGCCGGTGCTCCTCGTATTGGATAGTGACCTGGGATTTGCCGTCCGGCCGCAGGAAAGGCAGGGTGCCGTTCTTGCGCAGCCGGGCCAGTTCCTTGGTCAGCCGGTGGGCGTAGACGATCGGCATCGGCATC
>JAFDMG010000113.1 GCA_019306045.1 Deltaproteobacteria bacterium
GCGCAACTACCAGGTTTATCAGGCGGAACTGGCCGCGGCCCGCAAGCAGCTGCGTTATTTGCAGGAGAAATTTGCCGTTGACCGCCAGGTGGCCCGGGAGCGGGTGAAAGAGGCCGCGGCCACGCTGACGCTGGCCAGGATAAATCTGGGTTATGCCACCATTACCGCCCCGATTTCGGGGGTGGTGTCGCTGGTGTCCACCCAAAAAGGAGAAACCGTGGCGGCGTCTTTCAATGCGCCCACTTTTGTCAATATTATCGATCTGCAGCGGCTGCAGGTGGTGGCTTATGTTGACGAGGCTGACATCGGCAGGGTGAAGCTGGACCAAAAAGTGGATTTTACCGTTGATGCCTGTCCGGAAACCCGGTTTCACGGCCGGGTGCGGGAGGTTTATCCCAAGGCGGTGGTGCGCAACAATGTCGTCAGTTACGAGGTCATGGTGGAGATTGACCAACCTCCGGCCGCCTGCCGCCTGCGTCCGGAAATGAGCGTGTATGTTACCTTTGTCGTGGCCACCCGGGAGCGGGCCCTGCTGCTGCCGGCCGAAGCGGTCAAGCTGCGGCACGGGAAAGACATTGTTTACGTGCGCCAAGGCAGCGGCTATGTTCCCCGGGAGGTGACGACCGGCCTGGTCGAGGCGGGCAAGATAGAGATCGTCGCCGGCCTCAAGGGCGGCGAACAGGTGGTGGTGGCCGGTTTTGCCGCCCTGGCAGCCAATTGAGGAGCATGTTTCACGTGAAACATCGAGGGCCGGTGGCGGCGGCTGCCGGACCCAGACAGGATAGGTGAAGGAATGAAGATCGGCATCATTGGTCTGCCCAACAGCGGCAAAACGACGGTATTCAATGCCCTGACCGGGCTGGAGGCGGACGCCGGCCCGGTGCCGACTGCCGCCGGCGAGCCGCACGTGGGCATGGTTCAGGTGCCCGACCGGCGAATTGACCACCTGGCGGCGGCCTACCAGCCGAAAAAGACGACTTACGCCGATATCGAGCTGCTGGACCTGGCGGGGTTGCTGCCGGGCAGCGGCAGTCAGGTGCTGAACCAGGTGCGCGACGTCCAAGCTCTCATTCAAGTGGTGCGGGCTTTTGATAATGAGATGGTGCCCGCCTACGAAAACCGGGTGGCACCGGCCGCGGACGTCGATCTGGTGGAGGCGGAGCTGCTGTTTGCCGACCTGGAACTGGTGGAGCGGCGCCTGGAAAGGATTGCCGCCGGCCTCCAGAAGGGACAGAACCGGGATTTTCTCCTCCAGGAACAGGCCGTGCTGCAGAAATGCCATGCCGCGCTCGAGGATGAGAAGCCGCTGCGGGAACTGGCCTTCAGCGCCGAAGAAGAACGGCTGCTGCGTACCTACCAGCTGCTCACCAAGCGTCCCGAGCTTTTCGTGGTCAATCATGACGAGGGGCTGGCGCCCGCGGCCGTCGAGCAGCTGGTGGCTACCGTCAGGAAACAGTTGCGCAGCGGCCAGACGGAGGTGGTTGCCCTGTCGGCCAAGGTGGAGATGGAAATTGCCCAGCTGGAGGCCGGGGACCGGCGGTTGTTTATGGAGGATCTGGGCATCGAGGAACCGGCCCTGAACCTGGTGGCGCGCCAGACCTACCGGCTGTTGGGGCTGATCTCCTTTTTCACCGTCGGTCCGGACGAGGTCAAGGCCTGGACCATCGAAGAGGGAACGCCGGCGGTCAAGGCCGCCGGCAAAATCCACTCCGATATCGAGCGGGGCTTTATCCGGGCGGAAGTGCTGGCCTACGATGATTTCGTTGCCTGCGAAGGAGATTTCGGCCGGGCGAAAAAAGCCGGCACCCTGCGGCTGGAAGGCAAAGACTACCAGGTCCGGGACGGCGATATCATCAATTTTCGCTTCAATGTTTGACGCCAGCGGGAACCGGCCGCTGCCCGCCAACGGCCGGAATGAGCACTGCCCGCCGGCGGCCTGCGGCCCGGTTGGCAAGGGCCTTGGCAGGCGGCTGCCGGCAGCCGGCGGAGAAAAATGACCACGGCAAAAAAAATCTATCTCATTGACGGCAGTTCCCTCATCTACCGGGCCTACCACGCTCTGCCGCCCCTGACCACCAGCAGCGGCCAGCCGACCAACGCCGTCTACGGCTTTGCCAACATGATCCTCAAACTGCTGGCCGACGAGCAGCCGGAGCACGTGGTGGTGGTCATGGATGCCAAGGGGCCGACCTGGCGGCACCGGCTATATCCCGCCTACAAGGCCACCCGGCCGCCGATGCCGCCCGACCTGGTTCAGCAGCTGCCTTATTTTCGCCGCCTGCTGGAGGCCTTGCGCATCCCCGTCCTCGTGCGGGAAAATTACGAGGCCGACGACCTGATTGCCACCCTTACCCGCCAGGCGCGGGCCGCCGGCTACCAGGTGGTAATCGTTTCCGGTGACAAGGATCTCATGAGCCTGGTGGGTGACGGCGTGGTGATGGTCGACACCCTCAAGGAGAAAACCTATACCCCCGAGGAGGTTGCCGCCCGCCACGGCGTGACCGGGGAGCGGCTGCTGGACATGCTGGCCCTGGCCGGCGACAAGTCTGACAACGTTCCCGGAGTGCCGGGCATCGGGCCCAAAAGCGCCGTCAAGCTCCTGCAAGAGTACGGTTCCCTGGATAATATTCTTACCCGGGCGGACGACATCAAGCGCACTGGCTGGCGGGAAAAGATCACCGCCAACCGGGAGCAGGCCCGCCTTTCGCGCACCCTGGTAACCATGGACGACCGGGTGCCCCTGGAGTTTGATCCCCAGACGCTGCGCCGGGGGGAAGCGGACAAGGAGAAGCTGCAGGCACTGCTGCACGAGCTGGAGTTCTACTCGCTGGCAAAAAAACTGGTGGGCCAAAAGCCGATCAGCCGGGAGGGCTACCGCCTGGTGCTTGACCGGGAACTGCTGACCGAGATCGCCGCCCGCCTGCGTCAGGCGGGCAGTTTCGCCATCGACACTGAGACCACCGCCCGGCAGCCGATGGCGGCGCAGCTGGTGGGCATCTCCCTCTGCTGCGATGCGGACGAGGCCTGGTACATCCCGGTGGCCCACCGGGAAACGGGGGAGGCGGTGCAGCTTGACCTGGCCGTTGTCAAGGAAATCCTCGGGCCGGTACTGGCCGAGGCCGGCATCGGCAAATGGGGACACAACATCAAGTATGACTACATAGTCCTTGAAGAGGCCGGGCTGCCCCTGGCCGGCATCGAGTTTGACACCATGGTGGCCTCCTACGTTCTCAATCCTGGTCGTCACAGCCACAGCCTGGCGGCGGTGGCCCAGGAGATCCTCCAGCACACCCCCACCGAGTTCAAGGACGTGGTGGGCCGGGGCCGCCAGGCGGTAACCTTTGACCAGGTGGATCTGGATACCGCCCGCGATTATGCCTGCGAGGATGCCCACCTGACTTTCCTGCTGCAACGGGAACTGGCGCCCCGGCTGGCCGCCGCCGGCCTGGAGAGCCTTTTCCAAGACCTGGAGATGCCGCTGGTTTTGGTCCTGGCCCGCATGGAGATGGCCGGCGTCAAAATTGACAGCGACCTGCTCCAGAGCCTGAGCCGGGAATACGAGGCCAAGCTGGCAGCCATGGAGGTGGAGATCCATTCCCTGGCCGGGGTGGAGTTCAACATCAATTCCCCCAAGCAGCTGGCGGCGGTGCTGTTTGAGCGCCTCAACCTGCCGGTGCTGAAAAAAACCAAGACCGGTCCCTCCACCAATGTCGAAGTGCTCAACGAACTGGCCGCCCACCACCCCCTGCCGGCAAAGATCCTTGCCTACCGTTCCCTGGCCAAGCTCAAGTCAACCTACCTCGATGCCCTGCCAAAACTGGTCAATCCGAAAACCGGCCGGGTACACACCTCCTACAACCAGACGGTGGCGGCCACCGGCCGGCTTTCCTCCAGCGATCCCAACCTGCAGAATATTCCCATCCGGGGTGAAGACGGCGCCAACATCCGGCGGGCCTTCATTGCCGAAGGGGAAAATCTGCTGCTGTCGGCGGACTATTCCCAGGTTGAGCTGCGGATTCTGGCCCATCTCAGCGGCGACCCGGAACTGCTCAAGGCTTTTGAGCGTGGGGATGATATTCATGCCCTGACGGCGGCCAGGATTTTCAACGTCCTGCCGCTGATGGTCACCGACGCCATGCGCCGGGAGGCCAAGGTGGTCAACTTCGGCGTTCTTTACGGCATGAGCCCTTTCGGCCTGGCGCGGGAGTTGCACATTGACAGGGAGACGGCGAAAGCATATATAGATAACTATTTTGCCACCTACAGGCGGGTGAAGGATTATTTCGCCGGCCTGGTGGCGGCGGCGGAGAAAAAGGGCTACGTGGAGACCATGCTTGGCCGGCGGCGCTACCTGCCGGAAATCAGGAGCCGCAATCCCCACCAGCGGGAGATGGCCCGGCGGATGGCCGTCAACAGCCCGATCCAGGGTTCGGCCGCCGACCTGATCAAGCTGGCGATGATCAGGCTGGACGAGCAGCTGCGTCGGGAAGGCTGGCAGGCACGCATGATCATGCAGGTTCATGACGAGCTGGTTTTCGAAGTGCCGCCGGCGGAGGCCGAGCCTTTGCGGGAGATCGTCCGGCGGCAGATGACCGGGGTGGTGGAGTTGCGGGTGCCGCTGGTGGTGGAGATCGGCGTCGGCCGCAACTGGCTGGAAGCCCACTAGCGGGATGCAGTTGGCGGATATTTCCTAAGTAGTTGTTATTATTGATGTTCTATCAGTATGAGGTTGGCAGCAGGTTTGGATACCTACCAAGAAACCCTCGATTATCTCTATAACCTGGAGCATTTCGGCATCAGTCTCGGGCTGGAAAACATCCAGGCGCTGACGGCCGCTTTCGGCAATCCCCAGGACCAGCTGGCGATTGTCCACGTGGCCGGCAGCAACGGCAAGGGTTCAACCATTTCCTTCCTGCGGGATATGCTGACCGCGGCCGGACTCAAGGTGGCCGTTTACACCTCGCCCCACTTGCGGCATTTCTCTGAACGGATCGTGGTGGACGGCGAGCCGATAACCGAGGCGGAAATCGTTGCCCTGACCCGGGAGTTGCGGCCGGTGGCGGCGAAGATTCCCCGGGTGGTTACCTTTTTCGATTTTACCACCGCCATGGCCCTGATCCATTTTGCCCGCCGCCGGCCCGACATCGTCATTCTGGAAACCGGCCTGGGCGGCACTCTCGATGCCACCAACGTCGTCAAGGCGCCCCTGCTGACCATGATCACCAACATCGCCCTTGAACACGAGGAATACCTGGGACGGACCCTGCTGGCGGTGGCCGGCGAAAAGGCCGGCATTCTCAAACCCCGGACGCCCCTGGTCTCGGGCGTGCGCCGCCGGCCGATCCGGGAGTTCCTGGCGGCGAAAAACCGGCAGCTGGGGGGGGAAACCTGGTTCAGCGGTCGTGATTTCCGCTGCCGCCGACAGGGGGAGGATCGTTTTGCCTATTACGGCCTCGATCATCGGCTCCGGGACTTGCGTCTGGGGATGCGAGGGGAGTTTCAGCGGCGGAATGCCTGCCTGGCCCTGGCGGCCATGGAACTGCTGGTCCGGCAGGGAAAGGCCGTCTGGGATCCGGCGGCGATCCGGCAGGCCCTGGCCAACAGC
>JAFDMG010000114.1 GCA_019306045.1 Deltaproteobacteria bacterium
GATCAGCCTGGCGGCCAAACAGCGGCTCAGCCACCGAGGACAGGCCCTGCGGCAGCTGCTGGCTTGGCTGGAGGCGCAGCGGCCCGCCGCCGAAACACCGTCGGGGTGCCAATGAAAGGAAACTTGCCGTTGCTTGCCGAATATGGTGGCCGCCATGCTTAAGGTGGGATTGACCGGCAGCATCGGCAGCGGCAAGAGCACCGTCGCCCGCCTGTTCGCCGACCGGGGCTTTTATCTCATCGATACCGACAAGATCGCCCGCCAGGTGGCGGCGCCGGGCAGTCCCGGGCTGGCCGCCCTGACCGCTGCCTTCGGGCGGGAGATCCTGCAGGCGGACGGCAGCCTCGACCGTGCCCGGCTGGGGGAGCTGATCTTCAGCGACGAAGAGCAGCGGCGGCGGCTGGACGAGATCATGCACCCGCGGATCATGGCCGTGGTCGACGAGCGGCTGGCGGCCTATGGCCGCGATCATCCCGACGGCATCGCCATCGTCGACGTCCCGCTGCTGGTGGAAGCCGGCCTCTTTTCCCGCTTCCCCGTCATCGTCCTGGTTTACGTGACCCCGGAGGTGCAAAAGCAGCGGCTGATGGCCCGGGACCAGCTTACGGCCGCGGCGGCGGCCCGGAAGATTGCCGCCCAGCTGCCGCCGGCGGCCAAGCGGCAGTATGCCGATTTCATCATCGACAACTGCGGTTCCCTGGCGGCGACGGCCCGGCAGGTGGATGAAGTTGCCGGCCGGCTGCGGCAGCTGGCCGCGGGGCGGAATCCGGTCCGGCGGCCGGGTCCGCCGGTGAAAAAAGGTTGACAAAGCGGCAATTAGCCATTATATCTTCAGGCAAATCACTGATTCTTAATTCTTTCAGGAATGGTCGTCTCTCGCCAGCAATAATCCAGAGCAAGCCCTTTTCCAGCATATTCGCAGATTTTTCTATCGATAAAATTCTGGCATCGTTTTAAACACAGCATTACTGTGGGAATTGTCCTGCCTTGGCGGGCATAACCTGACGGGAACCCCCCTGATTTCCAGCACCAAAAAACCTGGCTTCGCCTCTCACCGCCGACATCCGGTTCCGCAGCTTTCCTGCCGTTGACGGCCTCGAGGCGGTATGAGTTTGAAGTTTAAATCCTGAATCCCGGCTTGCCGGCAGCAGTTGACCCGAAAAAGGAAAAATCGATGAACCTGAACGACCTCAAGACCAAGAAAATTTCGGAACTCACGGCGTTGGCCAAGGAGCTGAACGTCGAGGGAGCCGCCGGCATGCGCAAGCAGGAACTGATTTTTGCCCTCCTGCAGGCCCATACCAACAAGAACGGCGCCATCCACGGCGAGGGGGTGCTGGAAATCCTGCCGGACGGCTTCGGCTTCCTCCGGGCCCCGGACTACAACTACCTCTCCGGGCCGGACGACATCTATGTTTCCCCCTCCCAGATTCGCCGCTTCAACCTGCGCACCGGGGACACGGTGGCCGGCCAGATCCGTTCACCCAAGGAGAGCGAGCGCTACTTCGCCCTGCTGAAAGTGGAGTCGATCAACCATGAAAATCCCGAAGTGGCCCGGGACAAGATTCTTTTCGACAACCTGACGCCCCTTTTCCCCGACGAGCGGTTGACCCTGGAGGTGGAGAGCGACAACTACGCCATGCGGATCATGGACATGATGACCCCCATCGGCAAGGGCCAGCGCGGCCTGATCGTCGCCCCGCCGCGGACCGGGAAAACGGTGCTGCTGAAGAATATCGCCAACAGCCTGACCCACAACCACCCGGAAATCACCCTCATCGTGCTGTTGATCGACGAGCGTCCCGAAGAGGTCACCGACATGCAGCGTTCGGTGCGCGGCGAGGTGATTTCCTCTACTTTTGACGAGCCGGCCCAGCGCCACGTCCAGGTGGCCGAGATGGTGATCGAGAAGGCCAAGCGGCTGGTGGAGCATAAGCACGACGTGGTCATTCTCCTCGACAGCATTACCCGCCTGGCCCGGGCCTACAACACCATCGTTCCCTCGAGCGGCAAGGTGCTCTCCGGCGGCGTCGATTCCAACGCCCTGCACAAGCCGAAGCGGTTTTTCGGCGCCGCCCGGAATATTGAAGAGGGCGGCTCGCTGACCATCATCTCCACCGCTCTCATCGATACCGGCAGCCGCATGGACGAAGTGATCTTCGAAGAGTTCAAGGGCACCGGCAACATGGAGCTGCACCTGGACCGCCGGCTGGCGGACAAGCGCACCTTCCCGGCCATCGACATCTCCCGCTCCGGCACCCGGCGCGACGATCTGCTCATGGACCCGCGCGATTTGCAGCGGGTCTGGATTCTGCGTAAATTCCTCCAGCCCATGGGCGTGGTGGAAAGCATGGAGTTCCTGCTGGAGAAGATGGAAGGCACCAAGAACAACGCCGAGTTTCTCGATTCCATGAACCGTTGAGGTCCGGCGGTGGGACAAGAGAAAAAAAGATTGACAAAATCGGCGGCAAACGGTTAATTTCACCCTTCATTTACCTGCCGGCCCCGGCGGGCAGGACAGCTTTCAGGAGGTTGGACGCGTTCCATGAAAAAAGATATTCATCCTAAGTATGATACCTGCAAGGTGAGCTGCGTCTGCGGCTACAGTTTCGAGACCCGGGCCACCATCCCGAGCATCAAGGTGGAAATCTGCTCCCAGTGTCATCCCTTTTACACCGGGAAGCAGAAGTTTGTCGACTCAGCCGGCCGGATCGAGAAGTTCCGGCGCAAATACGCCAAGAAAAACGAGAATTGATCCTTGCTGGTTACCATCCTGGCTCATACGCCGGAACCTGAGCGGGTGGTGGCCATGGCGGCCCGGCTGTGTTATTCCCCGGAAGGGATTGCCGCCCTGCGGACCGGCGAGCCGGAAGCCGATCGACAGCTGATTGCCAAAATCATGGCCCTGGGGCATGTCTCGGTTCTCGAACATGCCTCGTTTACCATTGGCATCGAAGGGGTCAGCCGGGCCTTGAGCCACCAGCTGGTGCGCCACCGGATTGCCTCTTTTTCCCAGCAGAGCCAGCGCTACGTGGCTTTCGACCGGGGATTCAGCTACCAGGTGCCGCCGTCGATTGCCGCCGAGGAGGAATTGGCGCGGGAATACCGGCAGCTGATGGCGGCGGCTGCCGCCTGCTATGGCCGCTTGCGGGCGGCTGGTGTTCCCGCCGAGGACGCCCGATTCGTGTTGCCCAACGGCGCTGACACCCGGCTGGTAATGACCATGAATGCCCGGGAACTGCGCCATTTTTTTCGCCTGCGCTGTTGCCGGCGGGCCCAGTGGGAGATCCGGCGGCTGGCCACCGAGATCCTCCGCCAGGTAAAAAAAATCGCCCCCCTGCTTTTCGAACAGGCCGGACCCGGTTGCCTGGCCGGTGCCTGCCCCGAGGGGGAAATGAGCTGCGGGGAAGCGGCGGCCGTGCGCCGGGAGTTTGCCGACCTGTAGGCCGCGCGCGGTCCCGACACCCGGCGGCGCCAGGGCCGGCGGCGGTTTTCAGCGGCGGCCGGCAGGAGGGCAGGGGCGGGAGTTCCCTGCCTTTTGTGTTTTTCCGCCCCCGGCGGCCGGCGGTCACAACCATGCAGCATCGGGATAATTCATGTTTGCCAAGCTAGACGAAGTTGAAGAGAGGTTTTCCCGCCTGGAAGCGGAGATGACGCAGCCGGAAATTGCCGCCGACCCGCGCCGCTACCAGGAAATTGCCAAGGAAACCGCTGACTTGCGTCCCCTGGTGGAAACCTACCGCCGCTACCGGGCGGTGGAGGAGCAGCTGGCGGAGAACCAGGAAGTGCTCGACAGCGACGACGAGGAGCTGAAGGAGCTGGCCCGGGAGGAACTGCCGGCCCTGCAGCAGGAGAAAGAGGCGCTGGCAAGCCGGCTGCGCCTGCTGCTGCTGCCCAAGGATCCCAACGACAGCAAGAATGTGGTTCTCGAGATCCGGGCCGGCACCGGCGGGGACGAGGCGGCCCTGTTTGCCGCCGATCTTTTCCGCATGTACAGCCGCTATGCCGAACAGCGCCGCTGGCAGATAGAAATTCTGAGTGAAAACGCCACCGGGGTCGGGGGCTTCAAAGAGATCATCGCCCTGGTCCAGGGGCAGCAGGTTTTCAGCCGCCTGAAGTACGAGAGCGGCGTCCACCGGGTGCAGCGGGTGCCGGCCACCGAGTCCCAGGGGCGGATCCACACCTCGGCGGTGACCGTGGCCATCCTGCCCGAGGCCGACGAGGTGGAGCTGGAGATCAACCCGGCGGACCTGCGCATCGACATCTACCGCTCTTCCGGTCCCGGGGGCCAGAGCGTCAACACCACCGATTCCGCCGTGCGCATCACCCACGTACCCACCGGCCTGGTGGTGGCCTGCCAGGACGAGCGTTCCCAGCACAAGAACAAGGCCAAGGCGATGAAGATCCTCAAGGCCCGGCTTTTCGACCTCAAACAGCAGGAGATGCAGGCGCAGATGGCCGCCGACCGCCGGCAGCAGGTGGGCACCGGCGACCGCAGCGAGCGGATCAGGACCTACAACTTTCCCCAGGGACGGGTTACCGACCACCGCATCGGCCTCACTCTCCACAAGCTCGACCAGGTGATGGCCGGGGAGCTGGACGAGATCATCGAGGCCCTGACCACCCATTTTCAGGCCGAGGCCCTCAAGTCCGGGGCCGGGGATTGATGACGGCAACCTGGACGGTGGTCAGGCTGCTCGGCTGGGCGGCTCCCTACCTGGAGAGCCACGGCAGCGGCAGCCCGCGGCTGGATGCCGAATTGCTGCTGGCGGCGGTGCTGGGGTGCAGCCGCCTGGAGCTTTACCTGCACCATGACCGGCCCCTGGACCGGGAGGAGCTGGCTGCTTTCAAGGCCCTGCTGCTGCGCCGTCGGCAGCGGGAGCCAATGGCCTATATCCTCGGGGAAAAAGAGTTCTGGTCCCTGCCTTTCCGGGTGAGCCCGGCGGTGCTGATTCCCCGGCCGGAGACCGAGCACCTGGTCGAGGAAGCGATCCGGATTATCGACCGTCATTACCCGGAGGGTGCTTTTGTGGTTGATTTTGGCACCGGCTGCGGTAATATAATCCTGTCCCTGGCGGCCCATTACCGGCAGCGGCCGGGATATGCCTGGGAAGGGATCGACCGTTCCCCGGCGGCCGTCGAGGTGGCCAGGGCCAATGCCGAACGCCTGGACCTGGCGGCGGTAACCTGGCGGGTGGCCGATCTGGAAGCGGCGGCCGCCGATCCGGCCCGGCCCTGGCAGCTGGTGGTCAGCAACCCGCCTTACATCCCGGCCGGGGAGCTGGCGGGCCTGGCGCCGGAAGTGCGGCAGGAACCCCGGGAAGCCCTGGACGGCGGCCGGGACGGGTTGGACTACTACCGGGTTATAGCCCGGCGGCTGCCGGCTTTGCTGCCGGCCGGCGGCTGGCTGCTGCTCGAGGTTGGCGCCGGCCAGGCGCCGGCGGTGGCGGACATGCTGACGGCGGCGGGAGCGGGAGAAGTCGCCCGGGTCCGGGATCTCCAGGGAATCGAAAGGGTGGTGGTCTGTCAATGGATGCCATAGTGGTGCAAGGGGGGCGCCGTCTGCACGGCGAGGTGACCATCAGCGGGGCGAAAA
>JAFDMG010000115.1 GCA_019306045.1 Deltaproteobacteria bacterium
GTGAGCTGGGCGGAGCGGCAATTCAAGGGCGGCCTGGGAGTCATGCTCGATGACCTGCTGGCCGGCCTGCTGGCCCACCTGGTGCTCCGCACCCTGCTGGGCTGCTGGTGAAAATGATGCCCGAACATCAACTCGCGGACCTGCTGCTGCCCCGATCGCGCTGGCTGGCGGTGGCTGAATCGTGCACTGGCGGCCTCCTGGCCCACCGGATTACCAACGTGCCCGGCAGCTCCCGCTATTTTGACCGCGGTCTGGTGACCTACAGCAACCGGGCGAAAATGGAGCTGCTGGGAGTGCCGGCAGCACTCCTGGAGCGCCACGGCGCCGTCAGCGCCGAGGTGGCGGCGGCCATGGTCGAGGGTCTCTGCCGCGCCGCCGGGGTGGCGGCCGGGGTGGCGGTCACCGGCATTGCCGGTCCGGGCGGCGGCAGCGAGGCCAAGCCGGTGGGCCTGGTGTACCTTGCCGTCCAGGTGGACGGTGAACTGGCGGTGGCCAGGCACCAGTTTGCCGGCAGCCGGCTGGAGATCAAGAACCGGACGGCCGACGAAGCGCTGCGGTTATTGGTGCGGCGGCTGCGGGCCGGGGAGACAATGCTGGCATGAGGCTTTTTTTTGCCGTTGACCTGCCGGAAGAGCTGGTGACGCGGCTGGCCGCGGTTGCCGACCGGCTGCGGCCGGCGGCTTCCCGGCTGGGAAATTTCCGCTGGGTGGCGCCGGCGAGCCTGCATGTTACCCTGAAGTTCCTCGGCGAGGTGGACGAAGGGCGGCTTCCGCTTCTGGAGAAACTGGCGGCCGGCTGCCGCCCGGGTGCTTTTGAACTTGTACCGGGGGGCTGGGGCTATTTCCCCGCCGCGCACCGGCCGCGGGTTTTCTGGCTGGGTTTTGCCGGGGACGTGGAAGCAATGCGCCGGCTGGCCGGGCAGGTGGACAAGGCGGCCGCCGGCATCGGCATCGAGCCGGAAAAACGCTCCTATACCCCCCATCTCACCCTGGCGCGCATCCGGGAGCAGCGCTGCCGCCGGGCGGCGGCTTTCCAGGAACTGGCCGGCCGGGCCGCCGAGCTGCTGGGACCGGCGGCGTCTTTCCGGGTGGAAAATTTTGTCCTTTACCAGAGTACCCTGACCCCCAAGGGGGCGGTGTACCGGCAGGTGGCGGTTTTTCCCCTCGGGGATTGATTTTGCTTCAGTTTTGCCCTCCGGAAGGCGATAATTATTCCGGGCCGCGGCGTGGGGGAAGCGGTGTTTTTCCCCGTGAATGACCAATTACTGGATGAGGAGAGTTGAACCATGGATCCGAATAAAACCAAGGCGATGGAAATGGCGGTCAGCCAGATTGAAAGGGAGTTCGGCAAGGGCTCGATCATGCGTCTCGGCGACGAGGGGGTGGTCCGCAACATCGAGGTGATTCCCACCGGGGCCCTGAGTCTCGACATTGCCCTCGGAGTCGGCGGCATTCCCCGGGGCCGGGTGGTGGAAATTTACGGTCCCGAGTCGTCGGGGAAAACCACCCTCGCCCTCGGCATCGTCGCCCAGGCCCAGAAGCAGGGCGGCGTCGCCGCCTTCATCGACGCCGAGCACGCCCTCGACGTCGCCTACGCCCGCAACCTCGGGGTCAACACCGAGGAGCTGCTGATCTCCCAGCCGGACACCGGCGAGCAGGCCCTTGAAATCGCCGAGATCCTGGTGCGCAGCGGCGCCATCGACGTGGTGGTGGTCGACTCGGTGGCCGCCCTGGTGCCCCGGGCCGAGATCGAGGGCGACATGGGGGATTCCCACATGGGGCTCCAGGCCCGGCTGATGTCCCAGGCCCTGCGCAAGCTGGTGGCGGCGATCAGCAAGTCGAAAAGCTCGGTGATCTTTATCAACCAGATCCGGATGAAGATTGGCGTCATGTTCGGCAATCCCGAGACCACCACCGGTGGCAACGCCCTCAAGTTCTACTCCACCGTGCGCATGGACATCCGCAAGACCGGCACCATCAAGAAGGGGGACCAGATTCTCGGCAGCACCACCCGGGTGAAGGTGGTGAAGAACAAGGTGGCGCCGCCTTTCCGGGAAGCCCACTTCGACATCCTTTACGGCCGGGGCATTTCCCGGGCCGGCGAAGTGCTCGACCTGGGGGTGAAGTGCGGCCTGGTGGAGAAAAGCGGCTCCTGGTATTCCTACAACGGCGAACGCCTCGGGCAGGGACGGGATTTCGTGCGCGAATTCCTTCAAGAAAATCCGGAAATTCTCGATAAGATAGAGCAGGAGGTCAGGAATTTTCAATAAGGAAGTCCCATGAAGCCGATAGACAAGATCCTGCAGGCGGCCGTGGCCTGCAACGCCTCTGACGTGCACATCAAGGTCAACGATCCGCCCATCGTCAGGGTGGACGGCCGGCTCTATCCCCTCAAGGATTTTCCCCGCCAGGATGCCGCCATGCTCAAGGAGATGGCGGAAAGCATCATGGGCAAGTTCGAGCGGGAGCGGTTTGCCGACTTTCACGAGGTTGATTTTGCCTACGGCCTGCCGGAAGTCGGCCGTTTCCGGGTCAACGTCTATCAGCAGCGGGGAACGCCGGTGATGGTTCTGCGCTCCATCCCCTACGACATTCTCTCTTTTGCCGATCTGCACCTGCCGCCGGTGATCGAGCAGCTGACCCGGGACACCACCCGGGGCCTGATCCTGGTCACCGGGACCACCGGCTGCGGCAAGAGCACCACCCTGGCCTCGATGATCGACTACATCAACCGCACCCGCCGCGTCAACATCATCACCATCGAGGACCCCATCGAGTACCTGCACCGGGACCGCCGCAGCATCATCAGCCAGCGGGAAGTTGGCTTCGACACCACCTCCTTTTCCATGGCCCTGCGCTCCGCCCTGCGCCAGGACCCCGACGTCATTCTCGTCGGCGAAATGCGCGACCTGGAAACCATCGAAATCGCCCTGACCGCCGCCGAAACCGGCCACCTGGTCCTCAGCACCCTGCACACGGTGGACGCTCTGGAAACCATCAACCGCATTGTTTCGGTCTTTCCGCCTTTCCAACAGAACCAGGTGCGCCTGCAGCTTTCCGGCATTCTCAAGGGGGTGATCTCCCAGCGGCTTATCCCCCGCAAGGACGGCACCGGCCGGGTGCCGGCCGCCGAGGTGATGGTTTCCACCGCCCGCATCCGCGAATGCATTGCCGAAAAGTCCAAGACCGTGGAGATCAGGGATGCCATCATCGGCGGCTACACCATCTACGGCATGCAGTCCTTTGACCAGTCCCTCTACGGCCTGCTGACCAAAGGTCTGATCACCTACGAGGAAGCCCTGCGCCAGAGCAGCAACCCGGATGACTTCGAACTCAAGGTCAAGGGCATTTCCAGCGGTTCCGATACCGCTTGGCACGGTTTCGATGCCGAAGCCGAGGGCGAAGACGGCGGCGAAACAGCCGCTGAAGAGGCGGCCGTGGAAAGATTCGGCCAGTAACCCCCTTCCTTCTATTTTTGTGGATGTCTACCAGAAAGCCCAGGATCTCCTGGGCCGCCGCCCCCATTTTACCGCCGAGCTGCGGCGCAAGCTGCAGCAGCGCGGCTACGCCGCCGCCGACATCGCAATGGCCCTTGACCGCCTGACGGATTTGGGGTATTTGGATGATTTGACCTGTGCCCGCCGGCTGGCCGAAGAACTTTTCCGCCGCCGGGGCTACGGCCGCCGGGTGATCAGCGGCCGCCTGCGGCAGCGGGGAGTCGACGCCGCCATGGCGGCGGTGGTGGTTGAGGAGCTGTTCGCGGCCCTGGAGCCCGGGGAGCTGGACGACGTTTTCCTGCGCCTCTGGTCCCGGCGCCGGTCGCGGCCGCCGGCTGCTTTCTGCCGCTACCTTTACCAGCGCGGCTTCCTGACCGGCGAGATCGAGGAGTTCCGGCGGCGCCGGGGGCGGGAGCTGGGTCTGGACGGCGGGGATTGCCCCGAATGAGCCGGACGGGCGCGGAAGCGGCCGTGGTCAAAGTTGATGCCAACCACCCTAAGTTGCGTAAAAGGAGACGTCGATGACCGGTAGTGAAATTCGCCAGAAGTTTCTTGAGTTCTTTCAGGAGCGTGACCACGCCATCGTCAAGAGTTCCGGTCTCATTCCCCTCAACGATCCCAGCCTGCTGTTCACCAATGCCGGCATGAACCAGTTTAAGGATGTCTTCCTCGGCCTGGAGAAGCGGGACTACCAGCGGGCGACCACGGCCCAGAAGTGCGTCCGGGCCGGCGGCAAGCACAACGATTTGGAAAACGTCGGCCGCACCGCCCGCCACCACACTTTCTTTGAAATGCTGGGCAACTTCTCCTTTGGCGATTATTTCAAGGAGGGGGCGATCAACTATGCCTGGGATTTCCTTACCAACCACATGGGGCTGCCGGCCGACAAGCTTTGGGTTACCGTTTTCCGCGACGACGACGAAGCCTACGACCTCTGGCACCAAATGATCGGCGTGCCCGAGGAGCGCATCGTGCGCATGGGCGAGAAGGACAATTTCTGGGCCATGGGCGACACCGGCCCCTGCGGCCCCTGCTCCGAAATCCTCATTGACCAGGGCCCGGAGATGAGCTGCGGCGACCGCTGCGGCATCGGCCTCTGCGAGTGCGACCGCTACCTGGAGATCTGGAACCTGGTGTTCATGCAGTTCAACCGGGACGAGAGCGGCCAGTTAACGCCGCTGCCCAAGCCGAGCATCGATACCGGCATGGGCCTCGAACGCCTGGCGGCGGTGGTCCAGGGGGTGAAGAGCAACTACGACACCGACCTGCTGCGCGACATCATCCGGGCGGCGGAGAAGATTTCCGGCCGCGCCTACGGCGAGGATGCGGACCACGACGTTTCCCTGCGGGTGCTGGCCGACCACAGCCGGGCCACCGCCTTCCTGATCGCCGACGGCGTCCTGCCGGCCAACGAGGGCCGGGGCTACGTGCTGCGGCGGATCATGCGCCGGGCTGCCCGGCACGGCAAGCTGCTGGGCATCGACGGGCCGTTTCTCTATCGCCTGGCGGAAACCGTGGCCGTCCAGATGCGCGACGCCTATCCCGACCTCCACGATTCCCTGCCCTTCGTTACCCGGGTGATCAAAAACGAGGAGGAGCGTTTCGGCGAGACCCTCGACCGCGGCCTGAAAATCCTCGACGAGGAGCTGGAGAAAATGCGCCGGGCCGGCAGCAAAACGCTGCCCGGGGAAGTGGTCTTCCGGCTCTACGACACCTATGGCTTCCCGGTGGACCTCACCGAGGACATCGTCGCCCGCGAGGGCATCGCTCTCGACATGGCGGGTTTCGAGGCCCAGATGCAGCGCCAGCAGGAGCAGTCCCGCCAGGCCTGGAAGGGTTCCGGGGAAGAGGCCATCGACGAGATCTACAAGATGCTTCTCCAGGAGGGGGTCGGCACCGAGTTCGTCGGCTACGACCGCTTCCGGGAAGAGGGCCGGGTGGTCTGCCTGCTCAAGGATGGGGAAAAGGTTTCCCGGGCCGAAGCCGGCCAGGAGGTGGAGGTCATTTTTGACCGCACGCCCTTCTACGGCGAGTCCGGCGGCCAGGTGGGCGACCGGGGCACCGCCGTCGGCGACGGGGTCCGCCTGGAAATCACCTCGACCAGCAAGCCGCTGCCGGAGATCATCGTCCACCAGGCGAAAGTACTGGAAGGCGCCATCGCCCTCGGCGACACCTGCCTGCTGACGGTGGCCGAGGAGGAGCGCCTGGCCACCCAGCGGCACCACTCCGCCACCCACCTGCTGCAGGCCAAGCTGCGCCAGGTGCTGGGCGAGCACGTCAAGCAGTCCGGCTCCCTGGTGACCCCGGAGCGGCTGCGCTTCGACTTTACCCATTTTGCCGCCCTTACCGACGAGGAGCTGGCCCGGGTGGAGGCCCTGGTCAACCGGGAGATCATCGCCAACCTGCCGGTGTGCACCGAGGTTACCGACATGGAAACCGCGGTCAGCCGGGGGGCGATGGC
This sequence comes from Deltaproteobacteria bacterium, assembly GCA_019306045.1. GTDB lineage: Bacteria > Desulfobacterota > Anaeroferrophillalia > Anaeroferrophillales > Anaeroferrophillaceae > JAFDMG01. The sequence continues at coordinate 5,958 of JAFDMG010000115.1, forward strand.
CATTTTCGGCGAAAAATACGGCGACCGGGTGCGCCTGGTGGCCATGGGCGACGCCAGCGTCGAGCTTTGCGGCGGCACCCACGTCAGCCGCACCGGCGACATCGGCTTCTTCAAGATTGTCGCCGAGAGCGGCATCGCCGCCGGCGTGCGGCGGATCGAGGCCCTGGCGGGACTGGCCGCCTGGCAGCATGTCCACGAGGAGGAGAAAAACCTCCGCCGGGCCGCCGAGCTGCTGCGGGGAACGCCGGCCGAAGTGCCGGAAAAGATCAGCCGCCTGCAGGAGCAGCTCAAGGAGCAGCAGCGGGAGATCGGCCGGCTGAAAAACAAGCTGCGCTCTGGCGGCGGGGCTGGCGGCGGGCCGGCGGCGGCCGTGGAAGAATGGCACGGCGTGCCCCTGCTGGTGGCCCGGGTGGACTGCGACGACCCGAAAGAGCTGCGCCAGGTGATGGACGTCTACAAGCAGAAAAATCCCGAAGGTATTACCGTCCTCGGGGCGGTGTCAAACGGCAAGGCCCTGCTGATTGCCCACGTGGGCCGGCAGTGGCAGGATAAGCACCCGGCCGGCAAGCTGATCCGGGAGCTGGCGGCCGTGGTCGGCGGCCGGGGCGGCGGCAAGCCGGAGCTGGCCCAGGCCGGCGGTCCGGAGGCCGGCAAGCTCGACCAGGCCCTGGCCCGGGTGAAAGAGTTGCTGTAGTTGGCGGTGAACAGATTTTTCCCCGCGGACGCGAAAAGGCCGGTTGTTGGACCGGCCTTTTTCTTTGGCATTGTTGTCGGCGGTTTGCCTCTTTCCCGGCGGCGGTCAGGGCTTGCCCACCAGGACCTTGCGCGGCTTGCTGCCTTCGGCCGGGCCGATCACCCCCTCGCTTTCCATGGTTTCGATGATCCGCGCCGCCCGGTTGTAGCCGATTCGGAACTTGCGCTGGATCAGGGATGCCGAGGCGGTCTGCACCTCGGCGACAAAGGCCACCGCCTGGTCGTAGAGTTCGTCGTATTCACCCTCCGCAGTTTCGTCTTCATCCTCGGCCGCTACTGCCCGGCCGCGGCCTTTTTTCGCCTTCGCCAGCTCCTCCTCCTGCTTGCGCAGCAGCTCGTCGCCGTACTGGGGCTGGCCCTGTTTCCGCAGGAAGTCGGTAACCTCCCGGATTTCCCGGTCGCTCATGAAGGCCCCGTGCAGACGGATGAAATTGGCGGTGCCGGAGCCGGGCTGCAGGAAGAGCATGTCACCGTTGCCCAGCAGGTGTTCGGCCCCCATGGCGTCGATGATGGTTCGGGAGTCGATCTTGGAAGAGACCCGGAAAGAGATGCGGGCCGGGAAATTGGCCTTGATCAGGCCGGTAATCACGTCCACCGAGGGCCGCTGGGTGGCGAGAATCAGGTGAATGCCGGCCGCCCGGGCCATCTGGGCCAGGCGGGTGATCGATTCCTCCACCTCCTTGGAGGCCACCATCATCAGGTCCGCCAGTTCATCGATGATGATGACGATATAGGGCAGGGTTTCCAGCCGTTCGGCGGCTTCTTCCTCTTCCTCCCCGCTCGGAGGCAGCTTGCCTCCCTTGCGCACCAGCTTGTTGTAGGAGGCGATGTTGCGGGTGCCGGTTTCCGACATCAGGGTGTAGCGGCGCTCCATTTCCTCCACCGCCCAGCGCAGGGCGGCGGCCGCCCGCTTGGGATTGGTGATCACCGGCAGCAGCAGATTGGGGATGTTGTCGTAGACCGACAGCTCCAGCAT
>JAFDMG010000116.1 GCA_019306045.1 Deltaproteobacteria bacterium
CTGCAGATTGCCCGGGCCATTGCCCGGCACCAGGGCCAGGTGCGGGTGATCGTGCCCCATTACGCCATGTCCGGCGGCACCCTGATCGCTTTGGCGGCCGATGAGATTATCATGTGCGAGCATGCGGTTCTGGGGCCGGTGGATCCCCAGCTGGGACAGCACGCGGCCGCTTCCATCCTGGAGGTGGTGCGCCGCAAGCCGGTGGATAAAATCGACGACCAGACCCTGATCCTGGCCGATCAGGCCGAAAAGGCCATCCGGCAGGTACACGATGCCGTTTACGAGTTCCTGGCCCCCAAGTTTCCCCCGGAGAAGGCGAAAGAACTTGCCAGCCTGCTTTCCAGCGGCCGCTGGACCCACGATTACCCCATCACCCCCGGCGAGGCCAGAGAACTGGGGCTGCCGGTTTCCACCGAGGTTCCCGAGGAGTTCATTCACCTGATGGACCTCTTTCCTCAGCCGGTGCGCCGAGCCTCGGCGGTGGAGTATCTGCCCGGGCGGCGAACCGCCAGCGAGGGCCGGGGAAAAAATGCCGCTATTGTTGGCTGAAAGACCGGCGGCGGGCCCGCCGGTGAAGGCCGGGGCGATGCTTGCCGTCCATGAGCCGTAAACGCCACCGCGGGGTGTTGCGGCGGGTGCGGAGCAAGGTGGGTCGGGCCCTGGGCGACTACGCCATGACCGCCGACGGCGACCGCATTCTGGTGGCGGTTTCCGGCGGCAAGGACAGCCTGGCCCTGCTCCATATTCTGCAGACCCGCAAGCCCTGGATTCCGGTGGACTACCAGCTGGCGCCGTTGTTTGTCGGCCTGGGAGAGCCGGGAGACGGGGAGCGGCTGGCGGCGGCCCGGGGACTCTGTGACCGTCTGGGACTGCCGCTGGCGGTGGTCGACACCGATATCGGCCGCCGCCTGCGGACGGAAAAGCTGCCGGAAAGCCACTGTTTCCACTGTTCCCGCTGGAAAAGGAAGGCCATTTTCAACTATGCCCGCGACCACGGTTTTGCCAAGGTCGCTTTCGGCCACCACCGGGATGACATCATTGAAACCGCGCTGCTGAATCTGTTCTACGGCAGCAACTTCAGCACCATGGTGCCCTGCCAGCAACTGTTCCGGGGCACCTTGGCCATCATCCGGCCGCTGGCCTACCTGAGCGCGGCCGAGGTGGTGGCCTACTGCCGGCAGCACCAGCTGCCGCTGACCCAACCCCCCTGCGTCTTCCAGCACCAGGACCAGAAGCGGCTGCAGCTGCGGCGGCTGCTGGCGGCCTTGGAAAAAGACAATCCCCGGGTTCGCGACAGCATTTTCCACGCCCTGCGCAACGTCAGGCAGGCATACCTCCTGGACGTGGGCTTCCGGGAAAGCAGCCAGACGGCCGATTGAGCTGCGGCGTCATGGGCCGGTCCAGAAGCCGTCGATGGCAGGAGAATCGTCGATCTCCTTGGCATGATTCGTGCAACATTTTCTGTGAGGAAGTTACAAATTTGCCAAGTGAGTCGAGGCGTGCGCCAACTACAGAAAAAAGATGTGACCCTGATTATTCCCAGCCCTCCGCAGGTTGTGACCCAACTGCTGGAAATGATTGCCGATAATCGCAGTTCGGCCGTTGATCTCGGGGAGCTGATCCTCCAGGACCCGTCGCTGACCGCGAGAATCCTCAAGGTTGCCAATTCCCCATTTTACCAGTTCAGTAACAAAATTGAAACTGTCAGTCACGCTATTTCCCTGCTGGGGCAGGAAACCATCCGCATGATCTGTGTCAGCGAATCGTTCCTGGCCATTTTCCCGATGCACAAGGGGATGCACCTGCTTTTCCAGCAGCACAACGACCATTCCCTGCTTACCGGGGTGATTGCCAAATCGCTGGTTGCCCACCTGCAGCTGGACCTGGACCCGGAAAAATCATTCATTGCCGGGCTCCTCCATGACATCGGCAAGCCGATCATCTGGTACAACTTTCCCGAGAAAACCCAGGTTTTCGAACAGACGCTGCGGACCGGGATTGGGGTTCTGGAAGCGGAGCGGCTGGTGTATGGCTTCAACCACCTGGAGGTGGGCGGCTGGCTGGCGGCGGAATGGTATCTCAGCGACGATCTGGCGGCGGCGCTGCGCGCCCATCACCAGGAGGAGTTGTTGTCACAGCTGGGCGGCGGGCAGCCGCTGGGCTACCGGGAAATCATTTACCTGGCCAACCTGCTGGCCAAGGGAATGATTTTTGCCGAGGACGGCCTGAGCCTGGAGCCCTGCCTGGAAGAGATGCTCACCCGGCTGCTGCCGCGGCTGCAGTTTAGCAACCTGCTGGCCTCGGTCAACCTGCTGCTGAAACCGTTTATCGGCAACCTTTTCATCGGCGGCAGCCTGCAGCCGCCGACTGCCGGGGAGGAAAGGGCAGGGGAAGGGGAAAAGAGCGCCGACGGCAAGGTGGTATCTCTCGATGAGTCCTACCAGGGCATGGTGCGCAAAGCCCTGACCATGTTCAATACCTACAACTACTTTCTCGGCAACTTTCAGCTGGGGGAGGCTTTCTACCGGATGCTGGAAAACATCCAGCTGTCGCTGGGCATGTCGGGAATTTTTATCCTCCTGTACAACCGGCGGCAGCAGGAACTGGTGGTCAAAGGGGCCCCCAGCCGGCTGCGGGCCATCCGGGACCGCAAGATCAGCGTCGACCAGCAGGACCTGGCGGTCATTGCCGGTCCCCAGCGGCGGGAATTCTGGTTTTCCGACGCCGCGTCGGCGGAGCAGCCGGAACTGGTGCGGAAGCTGCGCCAGTTGTTCGACTGCCAGGAGGCGGGGGACAGCGGCGTGTTTATCCCGGTCTGGGGATCGGCGTCCTTTGTCGGCGGTTTTGTCGCCCTCTGCGAACCGGACCAGCCGGATGCGCCGATGATCGTCGAGTTTCTCAAAGGGTATGCTGTGCAGCTGGCCCTGGCGATCCGCATCTACCGGCTGAACAAACGGATGATGGCCGCCGAGCGCGACAAGACGATTATGGAGATGGCCAGTTCCCTGGCCCACAACCTCAACCAGCCGCTGCAGACCCTGGCCAGCTATATCTACCTGCTGGAAAAAGACATGCGGGTCAGCTCCTACAGCAGCGCCAGCCGCAACGCCTACTGCGAGAAAATGAAACGGGCTCTGGACGAGATCAACCAGTGCCTAAGCCGCTTCCAGTCGGCCCGGGAATGCGAAGCAACCACCTATTACGGCCGCGAAAAGATCCTCAACGTCTAGAAAACCCGCCCCCGGCGGCCGTCGTTTGTACCGCTGCCGTCCTAATTCCTAATTGAACATTTTTGCCAGGGCCAGGCCCACGGAAGCCGCCACCAGGCAGATGAGAACATTGAGCAGGATGTTGAGCACGGCCTTGGACCAGCTGCCGTGTTCGAAGAGGTACAGGGTGTCGACCGTGAAGGTGGAGAAGGTGGTGAAAGCCCCCAGGAAGCCGGTGGTAAGCGCGCCCTTGAAAGCCACGGGGAGATTGGGGGTGGAAAGGAAAAAATGGAGCAGGAAGGCGAGGATGAACGAACCGGCCACGTTAACCACCAGGGTGCCGTAAGGCATTTCGACGCCGGCCAGGTGGTGAATCCAGCCAGAAACCAGGAAACGGCTGATCGCCCCGAAAAAGCCGCCCACGCCGATGGAGATAATTTGAATCATTGCCGCAAAAACCAGCCGCCGGTAGAAATTTTTATCCACTCTGCTCTACTGGCAAACGGTGCCGATGTCAAGTCATGTTTTTGTTCTTAACTGGTTTATCTCCTTGACCGTAAAGGTGTTTTGTGCCAGAATTTCCCCGGTTGGGACGCCCGGTCTTAATGAGTCCGCGGCTTTTGCCAGGATGGCGGCGGCCGGGTTTGCTGGCAGCTCTTTACCCTGCCGTTGGGGCAGTGAACCGGTCGTGGCGGTGGTTGTGGCCGGCTGCGGCCGCCTGAGAGCAATGACGAGGGAGATGTTATGCTGATCGTGATGGATAAACAGGCGCGGCAGGAACAGGTGGACGAAGTTGTTGCCGTGGTGGAAAGCCTGGGCTACCAGGCGAAAGTTATCCCCGGTGCCGACCGGGTGGCCATCGGCGTGGTGGGCAACCAGGGCTACATTGACGATACCGCCGTCTCCCGCCTGACCGGGGTTTCCCACGTCATTCACGTCACCAAGCCCTATAAGCTGGTCAGCCGCGGTTTCCACCCCGAAGATACCGTTGTCAGCGTTGGTGAGCTGCGGATAGGCGGGGACCAGCCGCCGGTGATCATCGCCGGTCCCTGCTCGGTGGAGTCGGAGGAACAGATTTTTGCTACTGCCCAGGCGGTGAAAAAAGCCGGCGCCGTCATGCTGCGCGGGGGAGCCTTCAAACCGCGGACCGGGCCGCACAATTTCCAGGGTCTGGGAGAAACCGGCTTGCGCCTGCTGAGCGAGGCCGGTCGGGAGGCGGGATTGCCGGTGGTTACCGAGGTGATGCGGATCGGCCAGCTGGAGCTGGTCTCCCGCTATGCCGACGTGCTGCAGATCGGGGCCCGCAACATGCAGAATTTTGACCTGCTGAAAGAGGTGGGGCTGCTGGACAAGCCGGTGCTGCTGAAAAGGGGCATGTGCGCCTCTATCGATGAATTCCTGGCGGCGGCGGAATACATCTTGGTGGCCGGCAACCAGCAGGTGATCCTCTGCGAGCGGGGAATCAGGACCTTTGAAACCGCTACCCGCAATACTATGGACTTGGCCGTGGTGCCTCTCATCAAGGAGCAGTCACACCTGCCGATTATCGTCGACCCCTCCCACGCCACCGGCAAAAGTTCCCTGGTGCCGCCGATGGCCGCCGCCGGCATTGTCGTCGGCGCCCACGGTGTCATGGTGGAAGTCCACCCCCGGCCGGAAACCGCCCTGTCGGACGGCTTGCAGTCCCTGGACTTTGCCGCCTTTGCCGCCATGATGCGCAGCCTCGAAGGTTATTTGCCCGCCAGCGGGTGAAACCCGGAAAATGGCCAGAAAAATCATTGGATTGCTGCTGCTGGTAACGCTGGCCGGTTCCGGGTGGGCGGCGGCCGCGGTCGAGCGCTCCGAGGGAGACATCGCCAAGGTGGCCATCGGCGCCTACCGGGACGGTTTCTACGACGTCGCCCGGGAGGAGCTGGAGGATTTTCTCCGCCGCTATCCTGCTTCCCCTTACGCCTACCAGATCAAGCTGGTCCTTTATCTGACCTATCTCCACCTGCAAGAATGCCCGGCGGCGGCCAAGCTCTGGCCGGCGGTGAACCAGCCGGCCGAACTGCGACAGTCCGGTTTTGCCGCCGCCCAGCTGCTGCTGCAATTGGGGTTCTGTTTTTACCAGCACGGCGACCCCGATGAGGCCCGGCGCTACCTGGAGAAGGTGGCCACCGCCGATCCCCGGACGGCCCAGGCGGCTCTGGCCGGTTTCTACCTGGGAAAAATCGCTTTCCAGGCGGGCGACTGCCGGCGGGCCGCCGAGATCCTGGCTCCCCTGCAGGCGGGGAAAAACGCCGTGCTGGACGATGGCTGCCGGCGGGAGCTGCTCTACATGCTTGCCCTCTGCCGCTACCGTCTGGCCGACTACCGGCGTGCCCTGCCCCTGTTGGACAG
>JAFDMG010000117.1 GCA_019306045.1 Deltaproteobacteria bacterium
GGCGTCCCGGCGATGCCGTTGCCAGCAACGACCAGGAGCAGCAGAAAGGAAATCAAGGCGGTTTTCAGCGGCATCGGTTTTTTTGGAGGACCTCCCAAGGCGGCGGGTGAGATTTTGCTGCCGGGCACGGCTGGCCGCCTGCTGTTCATTCTAGCGCGGCAGGCTGTGAAATTCAAGCAGGTTGGCCGTTTTGACCGGCAGGACGTGAAAAACCTCTTTCATGGCTTCGGGGGAGAAAGCCCCCGCCGTCGGGCCGTGATAGTAAATGCCGCCGCCGGCCAGGATGGTGATGGTGTCGCAGAAGCGCCGGGCCTGGTTCAGGTCGTGGATGGCGGCGAGGATGGTTTTTCCCTGTTCCTTCAGGCTCTGCAGGAGCTCCATCACCGCCAGGGTGTTGCAGATGTCCAGGCTGGCGGTCGGCTCGTCCAGGAGGATGATGCTGGCCTCGGTGGCCAGGGCCCGGGCGATCATGACCAGCTGGGCCTCGCCGCCGGAGATTTCGGTTACCGACCGCTGCCGCAGGTGGGCGGTGTTGGTGGCCTCCAGGGCCTGCTCGACGATTTCGCGGTCGCGGCTCCCCAGCGGCTGAAAGCGCCGCAGGCGCGGAAAGCGGCCCATGAGCACCAGGTCGTAGACACTGATGGGAAAATTAATCTGCGGGTTCTGGGGCACCAGGCTGACCAGGGCGCTCAGCTGGCGCCGGTTCATGGCCAGGCAGTCCCGGCCGTTGATTGCGAGCCGCCCCCGCCGGGGCGGGTAGAGGCGGCAGATGTTTTTCAGCAGGGTGGTTTTGCCGCAGCCGTTGGGGCCGATCAGGCCGTGGAGCCGGGCGGCATCGTAGGTAACCGTGATGTCCCGCAGGACCTGACGGCGGCCGAAGGCGAAAGAAAGGCGGTCGATGGTCAGCATGGACTACAGGGGGCGGCGGCGCAGGTTGTGGTGATTGTAATAATAGGCCGCCGGCAGGATGAATTTGGCCACCGTTACCAGGACCAGCCCGAGAACGGCGGCCCCCATGATTGGGGTCGAGGTCAGCCTGGTGCTGTAGTGTGAGGTCAGCAGCAGGGAACCCCAGAGGAAGAACTGGCCGAGCAGCAGCTGCACGTTCTGCGACAGGGCGTAGATGACCCAGAAGTTGGCCGACAGGTCCATTTTCGGGTTGCGCCGCAAGGTCAGTTCGATGATTTTGAACCAGGTGCGGCCCTCAAGGATCTGGGCCGAGCCGTCGAACACGTGGTGCAGCAGGTAGAGGGCTACCAGGATGTAGCCGCTGTGCGGCAGGCCGTAAAACAGTCGCTTGAACAGGGGCGGGAAACAGCAGAAGAGCAGCAGGCCGCCGAGGGCCTGGCCGCCGCCCACCGCCGCCTGGGCCTTGATGAGCCGGGAAATCTGCGTCTCCGGCCGGGGGGAGGATTCAATCTGGTCGATGAATTCCGAGGTGTAGTTGCTGCTGATTACCGAAATGCCGGGATAGGCGTATTTGACCGCCACCCCGAGAACGGCGGCGATTTTCAGCTCGTTCTCGGCCATGGTAAACATGGTGTAGAGCACCACCCCCTCCATCATGTTTTTGCCGATGGCGTAAAGCAGGTTGCCCAGCTCCCCCAGGCGGTAGAGGGGCACCCGCAGCAGCGCCCGCAGGTAAAGGCCGATCTTGGCCCGCAGGTTGGGAACCTGGTGCTGGCCCCGCGGCGGTTTGGCTGGTTGTCTGCCCATGGCGTCCTGACGGTCGGCGGCCGGCAAAAAACCGGCAACCGGAAACGGAAAGCCCGTTTCCGGCTGCCGGAGGGTATGGCCGGTTGGTCAAACTACCTGGCGTTGATTTTTTTGATCAGGCGCACGGTTTCCGCCGCCGCTTTCTCCGGCTTCAGCGCCGTGTTGGAGATGCCGGAAATCACCCTGACGATGTCGTGGTCGACCTTTTTCTCCTGCCAGGTTTTCCCTTTGGGAGAGGCGATGTAAACCGAAAAATTGTGGTGGCCGCTGCCGGGCCGTTCGCCGATGATGTGGAGAATGGTTTTCGGCTTGGCGGCGTCGGCCTGGGCGAACAGGACTTCGCCGATCTGGTACCCGGCCCGCACCCGGCCGTTGATGACCACCAGGTTTTTCGTCGAGACGGTCATGCCGGCGGCCCGCAGCTCTTTCTCCAGGGCCTGGAGGTAAGGCAGCAGATGGCCTTCATCCATGATCGCTTTGGCGTTGAGGCCGTCGGAAATGACGATCTGAACGTCGGGGATCTTGCTGCCCCAGGCCTGCCGCAGCTTTTCCAGGGTGGCGACGGCGGTTTCGCTCAGCTGCTCGCCGCTGGCCGGATGGGCGATGTAGTCCTCCCGGTCCTTGGCCTTGGTTTTGATCACCACGGCGTGGGGAATCGTCTTGATGAATTCCGGGGTGAACTCGGACCACAGGGAAACCTTGGCGTCGTCGTAAAGGGCGTGAATGGTCTTGTCAAGTTCGGGCTCGATGTCGGAGACCTTCTTGCCGTGACCGATGGCCAGGTCGACCCCGCGGGCGACCACTTCCTTGACCTTCTTTTTGCCCTCGGCGTAGATCTCGTCTTTGCTGCGCCGGTCGCCCTTGGCCAGGCAGTACTGGTAGTACACCCAGATCGGGTCGCCGGCATGTTCGGTAAACTTGCCGTTTTGATCGATGATCTTGATTTTCTTGAAGAATTCCCACATGGCGTCGTTGACCTTGAAGCCGAACTTCTCCCGCAGGCGGACGTGGTCCTGGAAGCTGGTGGTCAGGTAGCTGAGCATCGGGTCGTTGCGGGTCGGCAGGGCCATCAGGTAGCCGGGGTTGGCCGGGGCGATCTGGTCCTGGCACCACTCGAGATCGTCGAGGGAGACGGTCATGTGCAGGGTCGAGCAGATGTCGAGGCCGTGGCAGAGGCCGTGCAGCTTGCCCATGACGATGTCTTCCAGGCAGCAGCGGACCAGCTGTTCCCGCGAGGTGAAGACCTCGGGGCCGATGAAGCCGGCGACGTCGTTGAGGTGAATCCAGGCGCCGTGGGGCTGGACCTTGGCCAGTTCATGCTTCAGGACCCGGGCCAGGCCGTACTTGCGGGATTCGTGGACCACCATGTCGAAGCCGTTGCCGGCCCCGTTGGTGAAATCGGCGCCCTGGCCGGTTTCGAAGTAAAGGCCGTAGCGCTGGCCCTTGCGGGACCGGGCGTAGTCGAGCAGCTTCTGGTTGGTGAGGCCGAAGGTGGCGTTGGCCTGGTCGCAGCCGGCCAGGCTCTGGAAAAAGATGGCCGTCGAACCGGGGTATTTTTTCTCCACCTTTGCCTGGACGTCGATGTGGGCCAGGACGCACCAGGGCATGTTGTTCTCGATCTTGAAGGTTTTCAGAATGTCGGCCAGGGCGTTTTCCACCGCGGCGACGCTGTCGACGCTGCTGTCCACCGGGTTGGTGCCGAGGATCAGGTCGCCGACGGCAAAGGAAAAGGCGTTGAAGACCTGCCACTGGATGTCGTCGACGTTGTCGGTCGGCGAATTGGGCTGGACCCGGGCGGCCAGGTAGCCCTTGGCCCCCAGCTTGCTGCCCGGCAGCGGGTTGAAGACCTTCTGGCCGACGGTGATCAGCTCGGCGTTGCTCATCAGCTTGGGCATGCAGGCGATGACGTCGCTGTCCAGACCCTCCATGATGCCTTTGATCTCGGCCTCGCTGCGGGTGAGCAGAAACTCCTTGAGTTCACCCAGGGTCATCTCCTTGACCTTGGCATACTGGGCCTGGTCGATGTTGTCCCAGACCAGCTTCTGCAGGCCGTCCACATAGAGCGGGTGCTCGTGAACGTCCTTGATTTTGGTATTGGCCAGCAGCATGCGGGCGTAGACCCGGGTGGTGTCGTTGTCGGCGGCGACGCCGAGGGTGGCGTCGCCTTCCTTGAAGGCGTTGGCGGCGCCCATCACCTGGCAATAGAGGGTCTGGTCGAACTTGCCCTTGATCCTTTCGATGTAGGAAAAGACATCCTCGCCCGGTTTGACGCCGTCGATGGTTACCGCCCGGCCGGGAACAGCCAGGGAGAACAGCAGCAGGAAGAGCAGGCTGCCCAAAATGGTGATTCTTTTCATGATCTATACTCCGTCAGAGGTTGTCGCGCTGATGGCTGCCGGCCTAGAAATTGGGCAGGGCGCCGTTTTGCCGGAGAAATTCAACCACTTTTTTGGCTTTGGCCAGCTTGTCCGGCTTGGCGGCCAGCCGCCGGTCGAGATCGGATTCGGTGGAGACAAAGCCGGGAGCTTTCTTGTAGAGCACCGGCTGGATGAACCACTGGCCCGGCAGGGCCTCTCCCATCGCCTTGACCAGGGTCTTCTGGTAGCCCATCTTCTCCAGCCGGGTGATCCAGATGCGGTTCTCGGCGTAGTTGAGCATCGGCAGGTCGTTGGAGCTGTCGCCGCCGATCAGGAAGGGGCGCTGCTTGGTGATGTACTTCATGATGTTGGCGAGCTTGCCGTAGTAGCCGTTCATCGGGTGACAGATCTGCGGGGTCAGGTGATAGTGGGAGAGTTCTTCCTTGTCAAGATAGGCGTACTTCTTGTTCTCGCGGACAAGGTAGGGATCCTTGCACAGTTTGCCGGTGCGGTCGTCGTTCATCAGGCAGCTGATGCCGATGACATTCTCGGGCGGGATCGCCAGGTCCTTGCCGTGCAGGGCCTGGATCCTGGGGTTCAGCTGGTTGAGTACCATCCAGCGGACGGTGTGGACGTTGCTGGCCGAGGAGATATAGACCTTGTAGCCGTTCTTCAGCAGCACGCCGTAGAGATCAACCATCTCCGGGTAGAAGAAGGGCATCCGGTAGCCGTTGATCTTGGTCTCGTGCAGGTCGGGGCTTTTGCTGTCCTGCTCGCCGATGCCGTTGCCGAAGGCCTTCTCGGTGTAAGGGAGCCAGTCGGCCGGGCTCATGGGGGCCATGATCTGCACCACCCAGCCGTAGCCGTTCTCATAGGGGGTGCTTTCCAGGGCGTGGTGCTTGGTGGCCGAGAGGAAATCTTCGTAATACTCCGGCAAGTTCTTGACCGTAGCCATCGAGATTTTTTTGCCCTTCAAATCGAACTCGACATCGATGCACTTGTTATGCTTTTCCTTGGTCAGCACCCCGGCCTGGTTCAGGGCCGCCATCGTCGCCTCGCCGATGTCCCGGCAAAGGGTTGTGTTGTCAAAGTCGAAAATACAGATTTTGCCCTGGCCGGCATGGGCGGCGATCAGCTTCTCGAGCTGGAGCTTGACGATCGGGTTCCAGTTGCCCTTCAGGGTTACTGACTGGGCCAGGGCGGCGACGGCAAAAAAACCGATGACCAGATTGACGAACAATAGCCTGAGCAGCCAAACGCGATAACCTTTCTGTTGCTTCATCTTCTTCCCTCCCCATTGAAGTTGGTGTTGCCGGTTGACGTGACGGCCGGAAAAGCCGGCCTGCTGATACCAAAAGGCTCCCCCGGTCGCTTCCAGGTTCACCGCCGAAAATCCCGGCGGCCGGTTACCCGGCCGGACGGAAAAACAGGGTGGACCACTAATAATTGAGATATATAACAGTTTTTTGTTGTTTGTCAAAGAGCAAATTGTGCCGCCGGCAATTTTGCCCTGGCCGGGCTTTCCCCCGTTGTTTTACGCTGGCGGTGTCCAAACCCGGCTGCTAAAACAGCCGCTGCCAGGTTCGGGTTGTTTGCGGGCGGCAAATGTGGTATAGTGAAGAAGAAAGCGGCGAGATAATGCTGTTTTTGCCGCCGGGGCGGCAGAAACGGCGACCACCTGAATCATGGAGGTTGGCGATGAGAAAAGTGACAATGGCAATGGTCTGCCTGCTGGTGCTGGCCGCGGCGGCCGC
>JAFDMG010000118.1 GCA_019306045.1 Deltaproteobacteria bacterium
GATGAACACCTGGTTGATGCGCTGGTAGTCCAGCGGCAGGATGACTTCTTCCACCCCTTCCTGGCGGATGGTGATTTCCTTTTCCCGGGCCAGGGGCTGGAAGAGCAGCACCACTTCGGCCAGCAGTTCCTTGAGATTGGCTTCTTCCAGGTCCAGTTCCAGCTTGTGCAGTTCGATCCGGGCCAGGTCGATGAGGTTGTTGACCATGGTTACCAGGTGGGCGATATTCTTGTCCAGGATGCGCAGGTAAAGGGCCTGGTCGCCGTCGGTCACCGTCTGCAGCAGGTAGTCGACGCCGCCGCGAATGGTGGTCAGCGGGGTGCGCAGCTCGTGGGAAACGGTGGCCAGGAAGTCGGTGCGGCGTTCATCCTGGAGCTTGAGCTGGCGGTTGGCCTCCTGGAGTTCGTGGTTGGCGGCCCGCAAATCGGCCGTCGCCCGGGAGATTTTTTCCTCCAGCTCGGTCTGGGTTTCCCGAACCGTGGCCGCCAGGCTGGCGAAGCTGCGCTCCAGGTCGCCGATTTCGTCCGGGCGCAAGGAGGCGCTTACCGGGTAGTTGCGGTCGTTCTCGAAGCGGCGGATCTGGCGGCCGAGGAAGCGCAGGGGCCTGACGGTCAGGTACTGGTTAAGGGTGAAAAGGGCGCCGATAATCAGCAGGATGATGCCGGCGGCGGCCAGGGAAAAGGAGTATTTTAAGGAAACCAGCTGCTGTTCCACTTCCCGGTCGGGAATGATGATGCTGATGCAGCCCCGCAGGGTTCCGGGCTTGTAGCCCTGGTACTGGTGGCAGGAGAGGCAGGCCGACTCGATGTAAAGGGGGGCGATGAGCCGGAAAACCTGCCGGCCGTCCAGACGCTGGCGGACGATGTATTCCCGGGCCCGGCGGCGGCGGAAAAGATCCAGGGCCAGGCGCTCGGTGCCGTCCGGGGCATTGGCCGGGTTGATAAGCATGGTGCTGGTGAGGCGGAAGCTGTAAAGGCCCATGCGGTCGGCGTACTCGGAAAGCTCCCGGGTGACCATGGCCGGGTTGCGCAGCAGGTATTCCTTGTTGCTGGCCGGGTCCCGGATGATCGCTTTTTTCAGGTAGGGATTCGGCTGGCGGCCGGGTTTCTTTTCCACGTAGACGCCGCCCATGTCGGCCAGCCAGCTGCGGGTGAGGAGGATCTGCTGGCAGAGAATGCGGGCCTGCTTTTCCACCTGGCCGATGATGAAATTTTTCTGCTGCTGGTAGAAGTAGAAAAATACCGCCGCCAGGATCACCGTCAGCAGCCCGGAAAGGCAGCAGAGATAGCGAAAGCTCAGGCGGTGGTAGAATTTCTTTTTTTTACGCAAGACTGAACCGGTTTTTGTCTGCCGTCGGGCTGCCTGTTTGGCGGGGACGGCTTTCCCCTTTGTTAATCTCCCCAAGAATCATTTCTAACAAATCTGATTTCCAGCGTCAAGAAAACCGCTTCCCGGCCGCCGGCGGAGGATGGGGATTTACCTTGCCGGCCGCCCCGCAGAAAAATTTTTACCGGAAATTTACCGGATTTTACGCCAAATTTACGGCGGTCCTTTTTATATTTATACTGGGTAGGAAGGAAAGGCTGCGGTCCCGCCGACCGCGGTGCGAGCAACCGACAACGTTTCTGGCAAGGGAAAAGGAGGTGAAAATCAATGACCGAAAAGAAGGAAAAATCCGGTGATGAACTGAGTCGTCGCGATTTCCTGGCGAACACGGCTATGACCCTGGGCGTGGTTGCCAGCCTGGGGACCAGCGCCTACTACGGCATCAGGTATCTGGTTCCCGCCAAAAAAGAGGCGAAATTCACCGATGTCCTGGTGGGTACGGTCAGCGAGCTGCCGGTGAACGGCGCCAAGGAGTTCATCGACAACCAGGGAAAAAAGGCCATCCTGGTCAACAACGGCAAGGAGATCAAGGCTTTTTCCAAGATCTGTACCCATTTGGGCTGCGAAGTGGAGTGGCAGGCGGAAAAGAAACATTTTTTCTGCCCCTGTCACGAAGGGTTTTTTGATGCCAACGGCAAGAATATTGCCGGGCCGCCGCCCCGCCCGCTGAACGAGTACAAGGTGACGGTGAAAGACGATAACATTTTTGTCGCCCTGAAAGAGGTATAATCATGGAAAAAGCGCAAAAAGAAACCGGCTGGATCGACAAGTCCCTGCCGGTTGACTGGGGAAAAGTCAAGGAGGAGGCCATCGGCGAGATCCTGCCGCAGCACATGAAACTGTGGTGGTACTGTCTCGGCGGCGTGCCGGCCCTGGTTTTTCTCATGTTGGTCATCAGCGGCATCATGCTGGCCTTCCACTACGTGCCGCACCCGGACCAGGCTTACGAGAGCGTCGCCCACATCACCAATGAGCTGCCTTACGGCTGGTGGATCCGGTCCCTGCACCGCTGGGGCGCGGAGATCATGGTGGTTACCGTTTCCCTGCATGCCATCCGGGTTTTCGCCACCGGGGCCTATCGCCATCCCCGGGAATTCTGCTGGATCAGCGGTTCGCTGCTGCTGCTGCTGACTTTTGGCACCGCCTTCACCGGCTATTCCCTGGTCTACACCCAGCAGTCCTATTGGGCGATGACCATTGGCACCGGGATCGCCGCCAAGACCCCGATCATCGGCTCTTTCATCTCCCGCTTCATGCTCGGCGGCGAGGCCATCGGGCCCAACACCCTGAACCGTTTCTTCATCATTCACGCCGCCATTCTGCCGTCGTTGATTTTCCTGATGATCGTCATCCATATCATCGTCATCCGCCTGCACGGGGTGGCGGAATACGCCGTCGGCATGCAGCGCGAGATTATCCGGGGTCTTTCCCGGGGTGACGAATAACCGGAGAAAGGAGGTAGTCGTTTTTATGAGTGAACCGCAAAAAGAGCCGGAAAAAGGCTATCGTTTTTTCCCGGACCACGTCCTGACCGAAATCAACATCGGTTTTTTCATCCTTTACCTGTGCACCATCCTGGCGATTGTCCTGCCGGTGGAGATGACCGAGAAGGCCAACCCCCTGGTCACCCCCGAGCACATCAAGCCGGAATGGTACTTTTTCCCCATGTACAAGTGGATCAAGATGACCCCCGAGGCGGTGGGCCTGTTTTTCCCCATGGTGGTCATCGCCATTTTCATCTTCTGGCCTTTCGTCGACCAGTTTATCGTCAAAACGACCAAGAGCAAGATTCTGCCCACGATCATCGGGGTCATCGGCATGGTAATCGTCACTTCCCTGATGATCCTGGAAGCGATGCCCTAGTCAGCGGCGGCAGCCGTTGTGAGTACAAACCAAAGCAAGGAGAACGATAAATGGACCTGAAAGCAAAAAAATGGCTGGTTTTCATCATGTGTGTTTTTCTGCTGGCGGCCCTTTTCCTGGTGGCGCGCAACGAGTCGGCCCGCTTTGCCAAGAAAATGGGGCTGGAGCCGCACAATATTCACGTCAGCGACGCCAGCAAGCCGTGCCTGGAATGCCACAAGCGCAAGGGGGTGGCTCCCAAGATGATCGAGCAGTGGGAAAACAGTCTCCACGCCGCCAAGGGCATCGACTGCATCCAGTGCCACAAGGCGGAAAAGAGTGATTTCGATGCCTTTACCTGCCCGGAATCCAACATCCTGGTAGCCCAGTTTCCCACCCCGAAGGACTGCGCCAAGTGCCACAAGGAAGAGGTGCAGCAGTTTACCGAGAGCAAGCACGCCTTTCCGTTCTGGCTTTATGCCAATGCCGACCGGGCGGTTTTCGAGCCGATCGTCGGCACCCATCACGGCTGCGAGGAGTGTCACCAGATCACCAATTTCTGGCCCGACGGCAGCGTCGGCGAATGTGATGCCTGTCATCCGAAGCACACTTTCAGCATCGCGGTGGCCCGGCAGCCGGAAACCTGCGGCGAGTGCCATATCGGCCCCGACCATCCCCATATCGAGCTCTACCTGGAATCCAAGCATGGCAACATCTTCAAGAGCAAGCGCCACAAGATGGATCTCAACTACCGCAGCTCCGACAGCAAGCCGATTCCCATCGAGGTGCCCGTCTGCACCACCTGCCACATGGATGCCGTTCCCGGCGTCAAGGCGACCCACAACGTCAGCGCCCGGCTGGCCTGGGAATCCCAGGCGCCCTGGAGTTTCCGCACCGTCTGGTTCGAGGAGAAACTGGGCGACTGGCAGGCCAAGCGCAAACGGATGACCAGCGTCTGTCTCAACTGTCACGGCCGGAAGTTCGTCGACATGTACATGCTCAACGCCGACCTGACCAACCTGCAGTACAACGAGATCCGCCGGGCCTTCGTCTACTGGAGCAAAAAATTCAACAAGGAAGGCATTACTCACCGCATCAAGCTGGGTGACAAGTTCTACTCCAACCCGGTGATCAACGGCTGGGACGAAAAACCGGAGCACCTGATGTATGACTCCTGGCACCACGAGGGCCGTCGCTTCCGCCACGGGGCCGAGATGATGGGCGCCGACTACACCAACTGGCACGGCGTCTGGGAGCTGCAGCACAATCTCATGGAGATGATCGAGTATGGTGCCCAGCACGGCGACGAGGAAGCCAAGCAGATCGCCGAGAACACCAGCCCGACCAAGTTCATGACCTACAAGATCTACGACGTGCCCGGCAACGAGTGGGGCATCGGCACCGAGAAGTACAAGACGCCGGTGCTGTACAAGCTGATTCCCGACTACTGGGAAAAGGTGAAAGCCAATGTCGAGGCTGCCTACCAGAACGGCATGCTCTCCAAGGAGCAGTGGGAGCTGTGGCTGGAACGCTACAACAACCGCGACCATTACCTGGGTACCAAGTATCCGGACAACGAGATTTTCAAGGCCTACAAGGAACGCTTTAAGAAAGATATGAAGAATCTCAAGGAAAAGGCCATCGGTCTGAAACTGCCGACCCCGGCACCTTACACCGAAATCCACTAACCCTCCTCCTGCGGGCAGCCGGCGGCAATCGAAGTGATTGCCGCCGGCTGCGTCAGCTTTGCAAGGAAGTGTCGCTCATGAACAGAACTGTCGCCCTGGCTGGTCTGCTGCTGGCGCTGCTGCTGGCTTTTTCCGGCTGGTCCGGGAACTCTCTGGCCGCTCCCGCCGGCCATGACGCCGACAAGGTGCTGGCCACCATCGACGACCGGCCGCTGACCGAAGCCGATTTTGCCGCCTATCTCAAGCTTTTCGCCGGCGATCCCCGGTTTCGGGCCGATACCCCGGCCGCCCGGAAAAAGATGCTGCAACACCTCATTGACCGTACCCTGCTGCTGGAATACGCCAGGAAGAAAGGCTACGACCGGCAGGAAACCCTGAAGAAGCATGGCAGCCTCAGCCAGCAGGAGAAGGAAACCATCATCCTGCGGCAGCTGCTGAACGACGAGATCAGTGCCAAGGTGAAAGTCGACGAAAAGGCGATCGCGAGCTACCACCGGCAGCATCCCCGGCTGACGGCGCCACAGGCCCGGGAGCAGTGGACCAGCGAACGGCAGCAGGAACTTTTCCGGACCCTGATGGGAAAACTGCGCCGCCAGCACCGGATCGTCATTCACTGACCCCGTTTTTGGCCGGCTGTCCGCGGTTGTTCCCGGACGGGGGAACGGTGCCGCCGCTCCCGCACCGCCCACCGGCAGCGAAAATTAGCTGGTAAAACTTGACCGAAAATGTTATTTATTGACTGATATCATCTGCCGCTTGACCGCATTGTGCAGCGGTGCGGGCGGGGTGCCCGGGCCACAAACAGCGAGGAGGCAGAAGTGAAGGCAAACAGAATTTGGGCGGCGGCTGCCGTGTTGGTGGTGACGCTCGTGATCGGCGGTGGCAGTGCCGGGGCGGTTGACAGCAAGGCGCTGCTGCTGGAAATGGCGACCAAAATTGCCCAGGCCCAGCGGTTCACGGTCACCATGATGATGAATTACGACGCGGTGCAGAAAACCGGCGAAAAGGTGGAGTTCAGCGAGAAGCGCAAAATTACCATCGAACGTCCCGGTCATCTGCGGGTCGACGCCCGGCAAAGCGACGGCGACCGGAGCCTGATGATTTTCGACGGTAAAACCATCGCCCTCTGCAGCCTGACCCACAACGTTTATTCCCAGACCAAGTTTACCGGCAGCGTCGATGAAGCGGTGCGCTTCGCCGGCGGCCGGCTGGGCATTCGCATTCCCCTGGCCAGGATGCTGGTCACCAGCTTCCCCCGGGAGATCGAGAGCCTGATGCGGGAAGTCTACTACGTCGAGCGGGACACCCTGAGGGAATCGCCTACCGACCATCTTTTCATTGTTTTCGACAACGTCGACTGCCAGGTTTGGATTGCCGCCGACAAGCTGCCGCGGCGCATCGTGCTGACCTACAAGCATGATCCCGGGCAGCCCCAGTTCCGGGCTGATTTTTCCGGCTGGGACCTCGAACCGAAGATCCCTTCCCAGGCGTTTGTTTTCACCCCGCCCTCGGGCGCGGAAAAAATTCCCATGCTGTTGCCGGCGGCGGTACTGCCCGCCCTGGACAAGGAAAAGCAGAAGCAGAAAGGAGGTGCCCAATGAATTCTCGACCGAAACTGAACGTTTTCGTGTTGGCATTGGCGCTGATTGCTCTGGTTTTCTGCGCCGCTGAACTGCAGGCCCGCGGCCGCCGGGGCGGCGGTCGGGGAGGGGGTCGGGCCCGGGCTTCCATGTCCCGGCGCAGTTTTTCCCGTTCCGGCGTCGCCCGGAGCGGCAGTTTGAGCGGCCGTCCGGTCCGGCGGGCCCGGCCGGCACCCGCCGCCCGTCCGGCGGTCACCGCGCCGTCCCGGACCCGGCCGGCCAGCGGCGGCCGTGATCGGCAGGCGGTCAAGGCCCAGGTGCAGCGGCATGACCGGAAGGCCGCCGGCAACCGGCAACTGACCAGGGACCGCAAGCGGCCTTCCCAGGATGACCGGCAGGAGTGGCTGGACGAACACCGGGAAGATATCCAGGAAGAGATCCGCAAGCGCCAGGAAGACCGCCAGGACTTCATCGAGGACCAGCTGGATGAACGCCGGCACTATTACCATCATTACTGGGACGACGACGATGATTTCGTGGTCGGAGTAGTGGTCGGCGGCGCGGCGGCCACGGCCGCCGCCGCGGCCTCGTCAACCACCACCTACGTCACCACCCTGCCTTGCCAGGCAACGGCAATTGTGGTCAACGGGGTTTCCTATTACCGCTGCGGCACCACCTGGTACCAGCGGGGCTATGCCGGCAGCCAGGTGACCTACATCGTTACCGACACGCCGCCCGGTTACTAGGGCACGGTGATCAGCAACGCGGTTGTCTGGACGATAATTATGAGGGGACTGGCAAAGGGTAGGGAGGAATGTCTGGATCGGGACTTTCCTTTTTGCCCTTTTGTTTTGGATGGGGTGCCGGCTTCCAGCGGGCGGGTCAAGTTTTCCCGCCCGGGAGTCGATAGCGTGAAAAACGGGTGGCCGACCGTTCAGGCGCCAGCCGACGGGAGATTTTTAACCATTTCGCCATGGGGAACAGCACCCCGGACGGGCCTTGCCAGCCGCCCGTTGCCGCCCGCTTGCCGGTAGCAGGGATGTCCAGAAACAAAAGCATCGTCAGACTGATATCGTGGTTCATGGTTCTGCTGATCGTCTTGGCGGTCGGCAGCCTGGGGTATTTGCTGATCAGCGAGAAGTACACCCGCTTTCACCGGCAGCTCGCCGGTTTTCAGCGGGAGTTCATGGAACAGCAGAAGATCGAGCTGAAAAACCAGGTCGACCAGGCCATCGAGTACATCGATTACCAGCTTTCCCAGCGGGACCGGCTGGCCCGCCAGATGCTGCAGCAGCGGGTCAATGAAGCCCTGCTGATTGCCGACACCGTTTACCATGGCTACCGCGGCCGCCAGCAGGACCGGGAAGACAAAAAGCGGCTGATCAAGGAAATCCTCGCCAAGCTCAGGTTCGATCACGGCGAGGGCTATTACTTCATCATCGATGCCGACGGGATAATGCGGATGAACCCCAACCTGCCGCAGATGGAAGGGGTCAGTCTCGAGGCGCTGGAGGGAAAATACGGTTCCGGCCTGATGGCCGGTTTTCAGAAAATCGCCAATGGCCCCAAGGAGGGCTTTTTCCGCTACCTTTTTCCCAAGCCCGGCCGGGCCGGCCGCCCCGGCGCCAAGACGCTGAAAATCTCCTTCATCAAGTGCTTCCCCCCCTACAACTGGTACCTGGGGGCCGGGATGTATCTCGACAACATGGAAAACGCGATCCAGAAACAGGTGAGCGAGTACCTGAATATTCACCGTTTCGGCCGCAATAGGCAGAATTATGTTTTCATTATCAAACTGCTCAACATCAACGGCGGCAAGAACTTCGGCATCATGTACGCCAACGCCAGCCGCCCGGACATCATCGGCAAGTACATTTCCGATGACTTCGTCGACGCCAAGGGCAAGTATTTTCGCCGGGAGTTTCTCCGGGGGCTGCGGGAAAAGGGCGAGTGCTACGTCACCTACTGGTACAAGACCATTGGCGGCAACCAGCCGCAGCTGAAAACTTCCTATTTCAAGCTCTACCCGAAAGCCAGCCTGATCGTGGCCGCCGGCGCTTATCACCCGGATATGGAGGAGGTGATCTCCTCTTATCGGCAGACGCTGGAGAAAAACGTCCGCCAGGACATCCGCAACATCATTTTCGTCCTCCTGTTCATTGCCGCCATCCTGATGTTCATTGTTCGTTTCATGAGCCGGAAAATCGGTCGGGAATTTGCCGTTTTCACCGACTTTTTCAAGATCGCGGCCCGGGAAAACCGGCTGATCGACACCAATACCCTGTCGCTGCAGGAGTTCCGGGAACTGGCGGCGACGGTCAACCAGATGGTCAGGTCCCGCCAGGAAATCGAATCGTCCCTGCGGGACAGCGAGGAGAAGTTCCGCAGTCTG
>JAFDMG010000011.1 GCA_019306045.1 Deltaproteobacteria bacterium
GCCGCCTGGCTGCTGTCGATGATGTCGGTGACCATGGTGTTGATCCGGGTGCTGTGGCTGTTGCCCAGCACCCGGCGGCAGACGGGGGGAATCTCTTCCCGGGTGATCACCCGGGCCCGGATGGCGTCGTCGATGTCGTGGTTGACGTAAGCGATGATGTCGGCCAGGCGGACAATCCGGCCTTCGAGGGTCAGGGCGCAGCAGTTGGGGTCGGCGGAAAGGATGTCCCCCTTGCCTTTCGAGTGCTTGACGATGCCGTCCCGGACCTCGACGGTCAGGTTGAGTCCCCGGCCGTCCTTCTCCAGCCTCTCTACCACCCGCAGGCTCTGGAAAAAATGGCGGAATCCCCCGGGGTGCAGCTGGTTGAGCACCGCCTCGCCGGCGTGCCCGAAAGGGGTGTGTCCAAGATCGTGCCCGAGGGCGATGGCCTCGGTGAGATCCTCGTTGAGCTGCAGGGCCTTGGCGATTGTCCGGGCGATTTGGGCCACTTCCAGGGTGTGGGTCAGGCGGGTGCGGTAGTGGTCGCCGCTGGGGGAGAGGAAAACCTGGGTTTTGTGTTTCAGGCGCCGGAACGACTTGCTGTGGATGATCCGGTCCCGGTCGTGCTGGAAGGCCATGCGGTAGGGGCATTCCGCTTCCGGCAGCTGGCGGCCGCGGGAGCGGCTGCTGAAGGCGGCGTGGGGGGAAAGGTAGCGTTTTTCCCGCTCTTCCAGTTGTTCCCTGATGGTCATCGCTGCTCCGGGCGGGGGCCGGGACGGCCGCCAAAAAGCGGAGCCCGGTCGGGGTGACCGGGCTCCGCGGCAAAACTGGCTCTGGTTTGCCGGGCGGCGGGTCGGGCCCCTGCCGTTTTAGGGGTTTTGCAGCTCGCAGGCCATGATAGTCTGTTTGCAGAGCACAGCGGTGGTTACCGAGCCGACGCCGGCGGGCACCGGGGTGATCTTGGCGACAATGGGTTCCACCTCGGCGAAGTCGACGTCACCGCAGTATTTGCCGGGGTTGTCGGGATCTTCATTGATGCCGACGTCGATGACGATCTGTCCCGGCTTGACAAAATCGGCCTTGACCATTTTCGCCCGGCCAACGGCGGCAATGAGAATCTCGGCTTCCTGGCAGACCTTCGGCAGATCGACGGTCCGGGAGTGGCAGATGGTCACCGTGCCGTGCTCCCGCAGCAGCAGCATGGCCACTGGTTTGCCCACCACCAGGGAACGGCCGAGAACAACGCACCGTTTGCCCTTGATGGGAATGTCGTAGAAGTGGAGCATGTCCATGCAGGCGGTCGGCGTGCAGGGCGGGAAGCCGGTGGGGTCGTCGGCGAAAATCTTGGCGGCGCCGCCCAGGGTCAGGCAGTCGACATCCTTTTCCACCGGGATCAGCTCGCGGATCTTCTTTTCGTTCAGGTGCTTGGGCAGGGGGGCGAACATCAGGATGCCATGGATGCCGGGGTTGTTGCCCACCTCGGTAACCGCCTGTTCGAAAGCTTCCTGGGAAATGTCTTCGGGGTATTCGAAAACCTGGTAGGCCATGTTGACCGCGTCGCAGGTTTTCTTGGCGCCGCCTTCATAGAACAGGTCGTCGGGACGGGCGCCCACGCGGATGATGCCCAGGGTCGGGGTGATGCCCCGCTCCTTGAGGGCGGCAACCTTGTTTTTCAACTCCTCTTTCATCGCATCGGCAACCGGTTTGCCTTTCAATACTTCGGCCATTTCTTTTTCCTCCTCGCATGGCGGACAGGCCCCGCCGCCGGCTGTCCGTGCCGCCGGCCGGGCGATTTTGCCGCCAGGGTTAGCTTGTCTGTTGCTGCCGCCGGGGGCAGGCTGCTACTTGGTCAGCTTGTCCAGGACCAGCTGCAGGGTTTCGTCGGCGATTTTCTGGCCCTCGGCCAGCAGCTGGTCCATCTCCGCCTTGGTCTGCTGGACGAATTCCTGGTCCTTGATGGTGTTGAGGTTGATGATGACGTTCAGGCTGCCGGCAATCAGGGCCGATTTGAGGAATACCACCCCGCAGGCAACGTCGGAGATTGCCAGCATGGTGCCGATCTGCCCCATCCGCTGGTGGATCTTGATGCCGGCAAAGGCCTGGCGCATGATTTCCATCGGTACGGAGCAGGCCACCTTGCTGCATTTTTCCAGGGTCTCTTCCTTGATTTTCTGCTCTTCCGGAGTGTTTTTCGGCAGGCCGTAAGCCTTGGAGAGGGGTTCGAAGACCTCGGCGTCCTTGTCCACCAGGGCCTCCAGCTCGGCAATTACCTGGTAGCCCTTGGCCAGCAGTTCCTTGACCTCGTCCTCGACGTCGGCGTATTTCTTCTTGCCGACCGTCAGGTTGCCGACCATGTTGGAAAGAGCCATGCCGATGGCGCCGCCGAAAGCCGCCGCGCCGCCGCCGCCGGGAACCGGGGCCTTGGATGCCAGCAACTGGTTGAACTCCTTGCAGGTTTTGTCGAGCATAGACATTTGCTTACCTCCTTGGTTGAATGGGTGTTTTATGGAAACGTGAAAAAGCGGTGTCTGGTCAGGCGAAAAGCGGCTGCCGCCGGCGGCGGCCGCCACCCGGCCGGCCGCTTGTCGGCCGGGGTGAGAGTTTGAAACGGCTTACAATGGATGTCCCCGTTTGTCAAGGGAAAACCTCTTCGCGGGGCAAGGTTTTAGCCCCCTAGGGGGGCGGCGCCGCCAGGGTCAGCGGTCGCAGCCCAGGGGCAGCAGGTAGGAAACCAGCGGCGTTTCCATCTCCAGGCGGCGGGCCAGCCGGCCGGCCAGCCGCTCTCCCAGCAGGTAGTAGAGCAGGCCTTTCTTCTCCTTCTTTTCCACCAGCAGCGGCTTGCCGACGATGCCCACTTTGGCGGCCAGGTCGTTGACCGCCCGGTTGAGGGAGCCGAGTTCGTCCACCAGTCCCAGGGCCCGGGCCTGGCGGCCGGAAAACACCCGGCCGTCGGCGATCTCCCGCAGCTTTTTCAAGGGCAGATGCCGGCTGCGGGCCACGTCGTCGAGGAACTGCCGGTAGACGTCGTCCACCATTTCCTGGAGCAGCTGCTTCTCTTCCGGGGTCATGGCGCGCAGGGGCGAGCCGATATCCTTCATTTTGCCGCTCTTGATCACCTCGTTGTCGATGCCGAACCGGTCGAGGATTTTCCGCCAGTTGGTGAACTGCATGATGACGCCGATGCTGCCGGTGAGGGTGCCGGGATTGGCGTAGATTTTCTGGCTGGCGCAGGCAATGTAGTAGCCCCCGGAAGCGGCCACGGTGCCCAGGGAGCTGTAAACCGGTTTCCGCTGGGCCGCCTGCCTGATCTCCTGGTAAATCTCCTGGGAGGGGGCGACGGCGCCGCCGGGGGAGTTGATCCGGATGATGATCCCCTTGATCTCCTCGTCGGTGGCCAGCTCGTCCAGCTCTTTGACGATCTCCCGGGAGTCGATGATCACCCCCCGGATGTTCACCAGGCCGATCTGGTTGTCGCGGCTGCCGGCTTCGGGGCCGCCGGCAAAGTGGCGGTAGACGGCAAAGGCCGCCACGGCGAGTACCAGGAGAATCACGGTAAAAAGCAGGAATTTTTTCATGGTTTTCCTCGTCGGTGCCGGTCAGCGCAGGTGAAAGAGGGCGTACATGCTCAGCAGGTAGATGGTCAGCACCGTCAGGGAGTCCATCCTGATGCTCAGCAGCCGTCGCTTGACGCCGTAAAAGGTGGAAAACAGGTAGACCGAGGCCAGCAGAATGCCCACCATGGCGATCATCAGCTGGCCGTGCTGGGCTTGGCGGTAGAGGGAGCCGGAAAAAAAGCCCAGGTCAGTGACCGCCAGGATGGCGATGTTGAAAATGTTGCTGCCGAAAATGTTGCCGGCCGCCATCGGGAAGGAGCCGATGCGGATGGCGCTGTAAGTGACCGCCATCTCCGGCAGGGAGGTGGCGATGGCCAGCATGAAGTTGCCGACAAAGGTGCTGCCCCAGCCGGTGGCCTCGGCGATCTGGTCGGCCGTGTAGGAGAGCACCAGGGCGGCAACCACGATGAGGGCCGCCAGCCGGAAGATTTCCTTTTTCAGCCGGGCCAGCTTTTCCGGGTCCGCCGGCGGGGGCGGGGCTTCCCCGCCGCTCTCGCCCGGGGGCGTCTGCAGCTTCTGGAAGCGGTAGAGCATGGCCATGCCCACCAGGTAGCAGCCGGCGATGGCCGGGGTGAACAGGTCCACGAAGCCCAGGTGCCAGCGGCCGCGGATGATGACCGCCATCGAGGCCAGGGAAACCATGATCAGGGAGAGAAAGGCGGTCAGCAGGTTGTCGCGGTCCAGGGTGTGGGCCAGGGTGCCGGTGACGGTGACGATCTCCAGGAAGGCGAGGATGGCCAGGTTGCAGGCGTTGCTGCCGAAGATGTTGCCCAGGGCCAGGTTCGGCTCCCCCACCAGGGCCGAGGCCCCGAGGGTGCTCACCAGCTCCGGCAGGGAGGTGATCAGGCCCAGGAGAATGACGCCGACGAAGGCCCGGGCGAGTCCGGTCTGTTCAGCCAGTTCTTCGCCGCGGATGGTCAGCTGCCGGCCGGCATGGAAAACCAGGGCCGCCGCCAGCAGAAAAAAAAGCCAGCTGAAAAGGATCATCGTCCGCTTGTCAGGTTGTCAGGGCCGCCGGGGGAGCGAGAAAGAAAAAATCCCGGGGAAGCACCCTTCCCCGGGACCGGTTTGGCTATGATTCGTCCTGGGTGGCATCGCCCTCGGCGGGGGCGTCGCCGGCGGCTTCATCGCCGGCCGGTTCTTCCGGCTCGGCGGCCGGCGCGGCCTCGGCCGGTGCTTCGCTGTCGGCAGCCGGTGCTGCCGCGGCCGGGGTTTCCTTCTCCTTCTCCTGCTCCTGGCCGCCGGCGGCCGCCACCGTCGCCTGCTGGAGAAATTCGCCGAGGCTGACCTTGCCCTTGGAGAAGCTTTCGCTCATGTATTCCCCGGTTTCCAGCTTCTCCTTCTCGTCAAGGTAGTTCTTGATGCTCAGGGCGATCTTGCGGTCGTCGTGGCTGATGCTCAGGACCTTGGCGGTGACTTCCTGGCCCACCTGCAGCACTTCTTCCGGCTTCTTGCCCTTCTCACTGGTGATTTCCGAGACGTGCACCAGGCCCTCAACCCCGTCCTCCAGCTCCACGAAGGCGCCGAAATCGGTCAGGTTGGTCACCGTGCCGGTGACGTTGTCGCCGGCGATCACCTTGCGGCTGATCTTTTCCCAGGGATCCTCCTCCAGCTGCTTGATGCCGAGGGAGAAGCGCTGGTTTTCCTTGTCCAGGTTGAGAACCACCGCCTGGATGGTCTGTCCCTTGCGGTATTCATCCCCCGGGTGCTTGAGCCGCTTGCTCCAGGAGATGTCCGAAATGTGCACCAGGCCGTCGATGTCGTTCTCGATGCCGACAAAGATGCCGAAATCGGTGATGTTCTTGATCTCGCCCTCGATCTTGGTGCCGATGGGGTATTTGTCCATCAGGGTGTCCCAAGGGTTGGGCTCCACCTGCTTCATGCCCAGGGAGATCCGCCGTTTTTCCGGGTCGACGCTGAGGACGATGGCCTCGATCATGTCTCCCACCGAAACCACCTGGGAAGGATGCTTGATCTTTTTGGTCCACGACATTTCCGAGACGTGCACCAGGCTCTCGATCCCCTCTTCGATCTCCACGAAAGCGCCGTAGTC
Source organism: Deltaproteobacteria bacterium (assembly GCA_019306045.1). Lineage (GTDB taxonomy): Bacteria > Desulfobacterota > Anaeroferrophillalia > Anaeroferrophillales > Anaeroferrophillaceae > JAFDMG01. The sequence continues at coordinate 5,647 of JAFDMG010000011.1, forward strand.
CTTGATGCTGATCACCTTGCCGGTGACCCTGGTGTTGACCGGGTACTTCTCGGCGGCGGTGGCCCAGGGATCTTCCTTCAGCTGTTTCATGCCCAGGGAGACCCGCTGTTTCTCCTCGTCGTACTTGATGACTTTCACCGTCACCTGGTCGCCGACAGCGAGGCGCTCGGTGGGATGGTTGACCCGGCCCCAAGAGATGTCGGTGATGTGCAGCAGGCCGTCCAGGCCGCCGAGGTCGATGAAGGCGCCGTAGTCGGTGATGTTCTTCACCGTGCCTTCCAGCACCGCTCCCTCGTGCAGCTTGGTGAGCAGGACGGCGCGCATGGCTTCCCGCTCCTTTTCCAGCAGCGCCCGGCGGGAGATGACGACGTTGTTGCGCTTCTGGTTGTGCTTGAGGATCTTGAAGTCGAAGGTTTCACCGATCAGCTTGTCGAGGTTGCGCACCGGCTTCAAGTCGATCTGGGAGCCGGGCAAAAAGGCCGGCACGCCGATGTCGACGGAAAGTCCGCCTTTGACCTTGCCGGTGATCCGGCCGGGGATGGAGCCTTCCTCGTCGTAGATCCGCTTGATTTCGTCCCAGACCTTCAGTCTTTCCGCCTTGATGCGGGATAGCTGGATGTTGCCGTTGTCGTCTTCGTATCTTTCAAGGAAAACGTCCACCTCGTCGCCGACTTCCACCGTGCAGTTGCCCTCGGCGTCCATGAACTGGTTCAGCGGAATCTGTCCCTCCGACTTGTAGCCGATGTCGACCACCACGTCGTCGGGATTGATCTGGACAATCCGGCCCTTGACGACGCCGCCGACCTTGACCTCCTTGATGCTCTCCTCGTACATCTTCTCGAAGTCGCCGTCGAACTCGTCGTCCACCATCTCCTGGTCGGCAGGATCGGTGAATTTGGCCATCTCTTCCGCTTCGCTCAGGTTTTCCTGTTCTTCAGTGTTGGGATTGATGTGGTTTTCTTCTGTCATTGAAATTGTTACCCCCTGGTGTGATATTGACCAGCCGACCGCCGCCGACCCTCGCTGACCGCGGTTGAACACCTCATGGTTGTGAGCCCGAAAATGATCCGCCAGGAGAAAGGAGGGACTGTAGCTGGAGTCGCTGCGCCGTGTTTAGGGTGCACCCTATATCATAGGCCGGTGATAATTGCAAATCCTATTTGCGCCGTCGGGGGCGGCGGCTGCCGGTTGTTTTTCCGCCCCGTCGGGGCGGCAGCGGCCGTCAGCGGTTGTCGGCCAGCCGGGAAATCCGGGCCGCCACCTCGTCGATGAGCCACTTGGGGGTCGAGGCGCCGGCGGTGACCCCAACCCGCCGGCAGCCCTGGAACCATTCCCGCCGCAGCTGCCCCGGGGTTTCGATGTGGTGGGAGGCCGGCAGGATCTCCCGGCAGAGCTGGTACAGCCGGGTGGTGTTGGCGCTGTCGTAGCCGCCGATGATGATCATGCAGTCGCTGTCGGCGGCGATGCGCCGGGATTCCTCCTGCCGGTCGCTGGTGGCGTCGCAGATGGTGTTGAAACAGCGGCATTCCCCCTTGAGGGGCAGCAGGCGGTTGGCGACGGCGGCATAGTTCTCGTAAGACTGGGTGGTCTGGGCCAGCAGGGCGGTCTTGCCGCTTTTGCGGCCGTCGGCCAGCAGGGCGGCAACCTCCTCCGGCCCGGGGATGGCCCGGGTGGCCTCCGGCCGGCCGTAGCTGAGCAGGGCAGTGACTTCCGGGTGGTTGTGCTCGCCGACGATGATGATCCGGTAGTTTTCCGCCGCCATCTGGGCGACGATTTTCTGCGCCCGGCGGACGAAGGGGCAGGTGGCGTCGATGATGGTGACGCCCGCCTGCCCTTGCAGTTTTGCCAGCACCTGCCGGGTGACCCCGTGGGACCTGATGATGATGATCCCCGGGGGGATCTCCTCCAGGTTGTCGAGCTGGCGGATGCCCTGGTCGGCCAGCCGGGCCACCACCTGGGGATTGTGAATGATCGGCCCGAGGGTGAAAATCTGCTGGTCGGGGTACTTGGCCGCCGCTTCAACCGCCAGCTTGACCGCCCGTTTGACCCCGAAACAGAAGCCCGCCGAGGCGGCGATTTTAATTTCCATGACTGTCCACTTCCTCGATCAGGCTGGTGATAGCGGCCGCCACCTGGTCGATGTCCATGCCGCTGGTGTCGATCACCCGGGCGTCGGGGGCCGCCTGCAGGGGCGAATGGGCCCGGGTGCTGTCGTTGTGATCCCGCTTTTTGATCTCGGCGACGACCTCGGCCAGCGGCATTGCCGTGCCCCGCTGCTGCTGTTCCCGGTGGCGCCGCCGGCCCCGTTCCTCGGGGTCGGCATCCAGGTAGATCTTCAGCTCGGCGTCAGGGAAAATCACCGTGCCGGCGTCCCGGCCCTCGAGGATCACCCGGCCGCTTTCGCCCATCTGCCGCTGGCGCTGGACCAGGGCCCGGCGGACGGCCGGCACCCGGGAGACCGCCGAAGCCAGCATGTCCATTTCCGGGGTGCGGATGGCCTCGGTGACCTCGGTGCCGTTGCAGAAAACCCGGTTGCCGGCCGGCGTCCACTGGAACTCGATCTTCAACCGCCGGCAGAGTTCCTCAAGTCCCGGTTCGTCATCGGGAGCGATGCCCTGCCGCCGGGCTTCCCAGGCGACGCAGCGGTACATGGCGCCGGTGTCGATATAGGTCAGGCCCAGACGGGCGGCGAGGATTTTGCTGACGGTGCTTTTGCCGGCCCCCGAGGGGCCGTCAATGGTGACAATCAGTCGCTTCTGCATGCTAGGGGTCCTCGGTTTCGTTTTTCAGGCCGCCCGCAGCCGGGCCAGCAGCCGGGAAAATTCAGGGAAAGAAGTGGCAACGCAGTCGGGATCGTCCAGGGCGATCGGCCGGCCCAGGGCCGTGGCGGCGATCAGGGCGGTCATGGCGATCCGATGGTCGTGGCCGGTGGCGCAGCGCAGCGGCTCCCGGGGCCGGAACTTTTCCCGGCCGTGGATTACCAGCCCGTCGGGCAGCGGCTCGGTGGCGACTCCCAGGAGGTCCAGCAGCCGGGTGATGGCCAGCAGCCGGTCGCTTTCCTTGACCCGCAGTTCGGCGGCGTCCCTGATGACCGTTTTCCCCTCGGCCCGGGAGGCGGCCAGGGCCAGTACCGGCAGCTCGTCGATCAGCCGGGGGATCAGGCCGCCGGCGATCTCGATGCCACGCAGGGGACCGGCGTGGCTGATGGTCAGGTCGGCCACCGGTTCGCCGCCCAGCTGCCGCCGGTTTTCGCACCGGAGGTCGGCCCCCATCCTTTCCAGGGCTTCCAGGATGCCGGCCCGGGTGGGGTTGACGTTGACCCCGGTGATCGTCAGCTCGGAACCGGGATTGATCAGGGCGCCGACGAGGAAGAAAGCGGCGGCGGAGATGTCGCCGGGCACCTGGTAGTCGGCGGCGGGGAAATCGGCCGCCGGCGGCGTCAGGGTGATGGTTGCCCGTCCCTGCGGGTCGAGTTCGGTGTCGATGCCGATCCCCAGGGCAGTGAACATCCTTTCGGTGTGGTCCCGGGAGAGGAACGGTTCCTGGACGACGGTCCGGCCGTCGGCGTAAAGCCCTGCCAACAGGACGGCCGATTTGACCTGGGCGCTGGCCACCGGGCTCTGGTGGCAGATGGCCGTCAGGGGACCGCCCCTGATGGCCAGGGGGGGATAGGCATTGTTCTGCCGACCCCAGATGCGGGCTCCCATGCGGGTCAGGGGCGCGGTTATCCGGCCCATGGGCCGCCGGTTGAGGGAGGCGTCGCCGCTGAGGACGGCAAAGAAAGGCTGGGCACTGAGCAACCCGGTGAGCAGCCGGGTGGTGGTGCCGGAATTGCCGGTGTAGAGAATGTCAACGGCTTCCCGCAGGCCGTGCCGCCCCCGGCCGGCAACCGTGACTTCGCTGCCGCCCTCGAGGCCGGTGATTTCGCAGCCGAGGGCCTGAAAGATCCTGGCGGTATGGTGAGTGTCGCCGGCGTGGAGAAAGCCGCTGATCCGGCTTTTCCCCCGGCCGAGGGCGGCCATGATCACCGCCCGGTGGCTGATGGATTTGTCGCCGGGGACCGCGATGGTTCCCCGCAGGGGCCTTGGTGCCTGCATCGTCTGTTTCCGTTCCTGGGCCGTTTCCCGGGGGGCGGGACGGCCGCCGGTCAGATCCTGCCTTTGGCGTAGGAGCCGACCACCTTGAATAGTTGGCTGGTCTGCTGCAGCTTTTCCAGGGCCGCGGCCACCGGGGCTTCCTGCTGGTGGCCGTCCAGGTCAAGGAAAAAGATGTACTGCCACGGCTCTCCCCGGCGGGGCCGGGATTCGATCTTGGTCAGGTTGACGCCGTGGTCGGCAAAGGGCTGCAGCAGGCTGAACAGGGTGCCGGCCTGGTCCCGGGCCGAAAAAAGCACCGTCGTCTTGTACTCCTCGCCGGCCACCGGCGGGATTTCCCGGGTGCCGAGGATGAGAAAGCGGGTGATGTTGTGGCTCACGTCCTGGATGGAGGTGTCCACCGCCTGCAGATGGTAAAGGGCGGCGGCGTACTCGTTGGCGATGGCGGCAGCGCCGGCTTCTTCGGCCGCCATCGCCGCCGCCTGGGCGGTGCTGCTGACGGCAACCACCGGGACGCCGGGGTAGTGTTCTTCCAGGTAGCGGCGGCACTGGCCGATGGCCTGGGGGTGGGAGTAGATCTTCTCGATCTCCTCCCGCCGGCCGCTGAGATTCAGCAGGTCATGGGTTATCTGCAGGAGAATCTCGCCGTTGATCATCACCCGGCTGCTGATGAACATGTCCAGGGTGTGGCTGACGATCCCCTCGGTGGTGTTTTCCACCGGGACGATGCCGTAGGCGTACTTGCCCCGCTCGACGCTGTCGAAAACCTCCCGGATGCCGCCGGCGGCCAGCAGCTGGGCGGAATAGCCGAAATGCTTGCGGGCCGCCAGGTGGGTGAAGGTGCCCCGGGGTCCCAGGTAGGCGACCTGCAGGGGCTTCTCCAGGGCCAGGGAAGCGGAGATGATCTCCCGGAAAATGTGCCGGATCGCCTGGTCGGGCAGCGGTCCCTGGTTGTGGCGCGCCAGCCGCTGGTAGATCTGCTGTTCCCGGTCGGGAACGTGGAACTGCCGCTGGCCGGCCTTTTTCCGCTCGCCGATCTCCCGGGCCAGGGCGGCCCGCCGGTTGAGCAGGGCAAGGATTTCCAGGTCCAGTTCGTCGATGCCCCGGCGCAGCCGGGAGATCTCGCGGTCGCCGCCGCCTTGGTCAGGTCTTGACCCGTTCAATATACTCACCGGTGCGGGTGTCGATTTTCAGCCGGTCGCCGACGTTGATGAACAGGGGCACCTGAATCTTGGCGCCGGTCTCCACGGTCACCGGTTTGCTGGCGCCGCTGGCCGTGTCTCCCTTGACGCCCGGTTCGGCCTCGGTGACCTCCAGCTCGACGAAGATCGGCAGCTCCAGGTTGATGGCCCGGCCCTGGTAGAAAAGGATGGTGACGTTGGTGTTTTCCTGGAGGAAGTTCTTGCTGTCGCCGATGACCTCCTCCTGGAGGGCAAGCTGTTCGTAGGTGGCGTTGTCCATGAAATGGAAACCCTCGCCGTCCTGGTAGAGAAACTGCATCTCCTTTTCCTCCAGGTCCGGCTTGCCCACTTTTTCCCCGGAGCGGAAGGTCTTGTCGACTACGTTGCCGGAGAGCAGGTTTTTCAGCTTGGTGCGGACAAAGGCGCCGCCCTTGCCGGGTTTGACATGCTGGAAATCGACGATGATGTAGGGTTCGCCGTTAACCTCGATGCGCAGTCCCTTGCGGAAGTCGGGGGTGGAATACATGGGGTTTTCTCCTCAAAAAGCCTGGTTGTTGCCTGCGTGGTTGGTTGTTCCCGGCCGGCGGCGCCCGCCGCTTCAGTCGACGATTGCCTGGTCCAGCCGCTTGTCCAGGGTGGTCAGCCGCCGGGCGCCGTCCTCTTCGAGGACCACCATGTCTTCCAGGCGGATGCCCCACCGGTGGGGGAAGTAGCACCCCGGTTCGACGGTAAAAACCATGCCGGCGGCCAGCTGCTGGTCCGAGGCCGCCGAGATTGACGGGGCTTCATGGATCTCCAGGCCGACGCCGTGACCGGTGCCGTGGCTGAAAAACTCCCCGTATCCGGCCTGATTTATCACTTCCCTGACGGTCCGGTCAAGTTCTTTGGCGGCCATCCCGGTCTGGGCGGCGGCCATGCCCGTCTGCTGGGCCTGGAAGAGAACCTCGTAAACCTGTCGCTGTTCGCGGTCGGGTTCGCCGAGAAAGAGGGTGCAGGTCTGGTCGCTGTGGTAGCCCCGGCAGCAGGCGCCGAAGTCGATGGTCACCGGGTCGCCGGGAGCCAGGGGCTTGTCGGCCGCCAGGCCGTGGGGCAGGGCCGCCCGGTAGCCGCTGGCGACAATCAGGTCGAAAGCCGTCCGTTCGGCCCCCCGGCGCTTCATCTGGTATTCCAGTTCAAGGGCAATCTCCCGCTCGCTGATCCCGGGCCGCAGCAGGGGGCGGGCGGCCCGGTAGGCTTCCTCGGCGACGGCGACCGCCCGGCGGATCTCCTGCAGCTCGCCGGCGTCCTTGCGCTGTCGGGGGGCGGTGATCCGCTGCTGGCAGAAAACGATTTCCAGACCGGAGATCTCCTGTTGCAGCTGGCGGCTGCGGGCCACCGGCAGGCTCTGTTCCTCGACTCCCAGCCGGCGGGGCGCGAAAGCGGCCAGCTGCCGGGCCAGGCCGTTGCCTGGGGTCAGCAGGCGGATCTCGATTTCCGGGGGCAGCTCGCCGGCCGCCTGGGTGGTGTAGCGGCCGTCGGTGCAGAAAACCGCTTCGCCCGGCCGGACGACGAGATAGCTGCTGTCGCCGGTGAAGCCGCAGTAGTAGCGGAGGGAGGGCCCCGTGTGGAGGAGAAAGGCGTCGACGCCGGCGGGTTCCAGCTGTGTCTGCAGCTGCCGCAGCCGCCGCCGGCAAACTGTCTGCTGATCGTGGGTCATCTGTTTACCGGTAAAGTGGGGGGTGGAGGTCAGGAGCGGGCGAGCATGGCTGCCGCTTCCACCGCCAGCAGGTAGCTCCGCCAGCCGAAGCCGCTGATCATGCCGGCGCAGACCGGGGCGGTCAGGGACTGCTGCCGGAAGGCTTCCCGGCCGCTGATCTGGCTCAGGTGCACTTCGATGACCGGCACCTCGATGGCGGCGATGGCATCGCGGATGGCGATGCTGGTATGGGTGTAGGCCGCCGGGTTGAGGATCACCGCCGTCCGGCTGCCGGCCGCCCTTTGCAGCAGGTCGACGATTTCCCCCTCGTGGTTGCTTTGCCGGCAGTCGACCTGGAAGCCGGCGGCCGCCGCCCGCTCGGTGATCCTGGCGTTGATTTCCGCCATGGTCGCGGCGCCGTAGATTTCCGGCTCCCGGCTGCCCAGCAGGTTGAGGTTGGGGCCGTGAATGACCAGCAGGGATTTTTCCATTTTCCTATTCTCCCGGGGCCGCCGGCCGCAGCTGGGCCAGCAGACGGTTCAGATAGTCGATCTGGCGGCGCCATTTCCGGGTCCGGTCCACCCTGGCGGCGGCCTCTGGGTGTTCGCGGTCGATGGCGGCCAGCGCTTCTTTCAGGTGGGCGTGCTTTGCCGGGTCCTGGGCGTAGAGCGCCGCGTAAATTTCCCGGGCCTGCTGCCAGTGGCCCTGGGAGAGCAGCAGGCGGGCCATGGTCTCGGTCCTGATGGCGGCGAAGTCACCGTTGTCCACGGGTAAATCCTTGCTCCGGGGTGGTGGCGGCGGTGGCGCGGGGGGGTGCCGGCGGGCGTTTTTCCCCGTTGCGATCCCGGCATAATCATGTTAAAAGATGGCGCTTCGGCTCTGGGAGCCGCTTTTTATGTTTCTGATAGTGAAAAAAGTCGGCCAAGTCAAGGGTAAACGGCCGGCGGGAGATGATGCCCATGCGAGCGGTGGTGCAGCGGGTCAGCCGGGCGGCGGTGGCGGTGGCCGGGGAAGAGGTGGCCGCCATCGGCCGGGGATTCTTGGTACTGCTCGGCGTCGGCCGGGAAGACGGGGCCGCCGACGTTGAATACCTGGTGCGCAAGATCAGCAGCCTGCGGGTTTTCGCCGATGCCGACGGCAAGATGAATCTTTCCCTTGCCCAGGTGAACGGCGAGATCCTGCTGGTTTCCCAGTTCACCCTCTACGGCGACGTCCGCCGGGGCACCCGGCCCTCTTTCCAGGGCGCCGCCGATGCCGAGACCGGCAGGCGGCTCTACCTGGAGGTCATGGCCGGTCTGCGCCAGGCCGGCCTGCCGGTGTGCGGCGGCCGCTTCCAGGAGATGATGGCGGTCAGCCTGGTCAACGACGGGCCGGTGACTATCCTCCTGGACAGCCGGAAGCAGTTCTGAACCGTCGGCGGCGCCGCGGCCGGCACCGGGGGCAGGGCGGCAGCGGCAAAACAGTCTGATAACAAAAATGGAGGCCAGTTATGCTGCGGGTTGAGGACCTGTGGGTTGAAGTGGGCGGCCAGCAGGTGCTGCACGAGGTGAATTTCCACATTCCGGTGGGTCAGACTCACATCCTTTTCGGCAAGAACGGTTCCGGCAAGACCAGCCTGCTGCTGACCCTGATCGGCTACCGGGACTACCGGGTGGTCCAGGGGCGGATCATTTTCAAGGGCCGGGAGATCACCCACCTGCCGATCCACGAACGGGTGCGGCTGGGCATGGGGGTTTCCTTCCAGCGGCCGCCGACGGTGCGGGGCCTGCTGACCCGGCAGATGGTGGAGATCTGCAACCGCTCCGGCCGGGACTATCTGCCGCTGGCGGAGAGGCTCAATTTCGTTCCCTTCCTCGACCGGGAACTCAACGTCGGCTTTTCCGGCGGCGAGATGAAACGTTCCGAGCTGCTCCAGCTCCTGGTCCAGCAGCCCGATTTCGTCATGCTCGACGAGCCGGAATCCGGGGTGGACATCGAAAACATGAAACTGATCGGCAAGATCACCGGCGAGCTGTTGGAGAGGCATCTCAACCGCACCCGCCGCCGCTCCGGTCTGATCATCACCCACACCGGCTACATCCTCGACTACACCAACGCCGATCTGGGGTATGTCATGCTTGACGGCACCATCGTCTGTACCGGCAACCCGTTCCAGATTTTTGCCACCATCAATGAGAAAGGCTTTGAGGAGTGTGCCCAATGTACCATCTGAGCCCGGAACAGGAGGCCAGGGCCCGGCAGGCCCTGGAGAAGGAGTCGGTCTACGGCGCCCCGGTGGATTTCGCCGCCTATGTTCATGACCGGCAGGCGCCGGCCGGGGAAGACTTTGACCGGCTGGTGCGCCAGGAGGAAGAAACCCTCACCAAGGCCGGCTTCGCGGTGGACGAGCGGCAGCGGGCGGCCAGTTTTCTGCAGGTGAACCATGCCGTCAGCCGCTGCCGGCGGCAGGTGGAGGGGGTGGAAGTGCTGCCCACCCGGGAGGCGCTGGCAAAATATGACGGCCTGCCGGACTACTGGTGGCAGGCGGTGCCGGTGGACGGGGACAAGTATACCGCCAAGGTGGCCCTTGAGTTCGACAACGGCTATTTCATCCGCGCCCGTTCGGGGGTGAAAGCCAGCCTGCCGGTGCAGACCTGCATGTTCATGGAACACCAGCAGGTAATGCAGAACGTCCACAACCTCATCATTGTCGAGGAGGGGGCCGAGCTGGAGATCATCAGCGGCTGCGCCACCGCCTCGACGACCGCCGCCGGTCTCCACCTGGGGGTCAGCGAGATCTACGTCGGCAAAAACGCCCGCCTCACTTTCACCATGATCCACAACTGGGGCGAGGAGGTGGTCACCCGGCCGCGCAGCGCCGCCTGGGTCGAAGCCGGCGGGGTGTTCATCTCCAATTACATCTGCCTGAAAAAGGTGCAGTCCCTGCAGATGTACCCTACCGCCCGCCTGCGGGGACCGGGAGCCACGGTGCGCTTCAACTCCATCGTCGCCGCCCCCGCCGGAGCCAGCCTCGACATGGGTTCCCGGGTGATCCTCGCCCATCCCGGCTGCAAGGCCGAAGTGATTTCCCGGGCGGTCTCCTTCGGCGGCGAGATCATCGCCCGCGGCCACCTGGTGGGGGAAGACCCGGGCGTCAAGGCCCATCTGGAGTGCCACGGCCTGATGCTCAGCGACCGGGGGCTGATCCACGCCATTCCCGAGCTGGAAGGTCGGGTGGCCGGCGTCGAGATGTCCCACGAGGCGGCGGTGGGCAAGATCGCCCAGGAGGAGGTGGAGTACCTGATGGCCCGGGGCCTGGACGAGGAGGAGGCCACCTCGACCATCGTCCGCGGCTTCCTTAACGTCGAGATCGCCGGCCTGCCGGCGGGTCTGCGCCGCGACCTGGATGAACTGCTGGCCAAAAGCAACGCCGGCGGGCTGTAGTCCGCAAAATATTCCCGCAAATTTTGCGTATACCGCAAATTTTGCGCAATTATTTACTCCCGTGGCTGGCTGCTTTGTGCAGGTGCCAGCTGCCAGCCCCGAGTGAAAAAACCGCTGCTTATTGGGAATCATGGGGCTTTTGCCATCGGTGCCCTTTGGGGCCGCCGGCGGCGGCCGGCCGGCCGGCTGCTGGCATGTATCTTGCATCTACATCTCGCCTGCTTTATTCCAGGCAAAAATTTGGCAAACAAAAATTTAATGGTAAACTTTTTATCCCCAACAACGCTATCAAGGAGGTAGTAATGGCCAAAGAATTGAACATCCAGGAAGCAAGTATCTGTCCGGCAACGATCCAGATGCTGGAAAAAGCCAAGAAAGACGGCGTCCAGACCTGTTACGACCGGGCCAACGACATGTCCGCCTGCCCCATCGGCGACAAGTCCGCCTGTTGTAAAAACTGTTCCATGGGTCCCTGCCGGCTGAGCCCGAAGGATCCCTATGCCAAGGTCGGCGTCTGCGGCGCCACCATCGATACCATCCAGGCCCGCAACTTTGCCCGCATGGTGGTTGCCGGCGCCGCCGCCCATACCGATCACGGGATGGCAATGCTGGACCTTTTCAAGGAAGTCGTGCACGGCAAGATCACCGACTACACCATCAAAGATGTCGACAAGCTGAAACTGGTCTGCAAGGAAGTCGGCATTGCCACCACTGTCGAAGTTGACGGCGAGGAGCAGGACCGGGACGTCAAGGAGATGGCCCTGGAACTGGCCGAGGAGCTGGAAAAGACCTATACCCAGGTTGAGGGTGAAATTCCGTTCATGAAGCGGGTGCCGGAAAAGACCCTGGAAAACTGGCGGGAACTGGGGATCGTTCCCCGCGGCGCCATGCGCGAGCTGATGGAAATGATGCACCGGACCCACATGGGGGTCGACCAGCATTATGAAAACATCACTAAGCAGTTCCAGCGCACCGCTCTTTCCGACGGCTGGGGCGGCTCCATGGTGGCCACCGAAATTTCCGACATCCTTTACGGGACGCCGAAAGCCACCCGCGGCTACGTGGACATGGGCAACCTGGACGAGGATTATGTCAACGTCATCGTTCACGGCCACGAACCGAACCTGTTCGAGTCGATGATCGACGCTGTCAACGATCCGAAACTGATCGAGAAGGCCAAGGCCGCCGGCGCCAAGGGGATCAACCTGGGCGGCATGTGCTGTTCCGGCGCCGAGGTGCTGATGCGTCACGGCATTCCCCACATCGGCAACTTCCTCTCCACCGAGGCGGTGATCGTCACCGGCGCCGTTGACGCCATGGCGGTCGACGTCCAGTGCATCAAGCAGGCCCTGGCGCCGCTGTCCGAATGCTACGGCACCAAGTTCATCACCACCAACCCCCGGGCCCACATCGAAGGTGCGATGCACATCGAGCTGAAGGAAGACGAGCCCCGCAAGTGCGTCGACCAGGTGGTTGAGCTGGCCATCGAACGGTTCAAGAACCGCAACAAGCCAGTGGAAATTCCGCCGCAGAAGCAGATGAGCATTCCCGGCTTCACCCACGAGTACATCAATTACATGCTGGGCGGCCGGTTCCGGGCTTCCTACAAGCCGCTGAACGAAAACATCATCAACGGCCGCATCCGCGGCGTCGCCGGCGTCGTTGGCTGTACCAACCCCCGGGTCAAACATGACTGGGTCCACGTGGAAGTGGTCAAAGAGCTGATCAAAAATAACGTTCTCGTGGTGCAGACCGGTTGCTCCGCCATCTCCCTGGCCAAGGCCGGCCTCATGGTGCCGGAAGCCGCCAAGTACGCCGGCGACGGCCTGGCCGAAGTCTGTGAGACTGTCGGCATGCCGCCGGTGCTCAACGTCGGCTCCTGCGTCGACAACAGCCGCATCCTGATCGCCTGTACCGAAATGGTGCGCACCGGCGGCCTGGGTGAGAAGCTCTCCGACCTGCCGGTGGCCGGTTCCGCGCCGGAGTGGATGAGCGAAAAGGCGATCTCCATCGGCCAGTACTTTGTTTCCTCCGGGGTCTACACCGTCTTCGGGGCCACTTTCCCGGTCACCGACGACACCAAGTTCAAGGATCTGCTCTTCAAGGGGCTGGAAGAACAGCACGGCGGCATGTGGGATTTCGCCAAGGATCCGTACGAACACGCCCAGAAGATGATTGCCCACATCGACAAGAAGCGGGAAGCCCTCGGCATCCAGGAAAAGAAGGAGCGCAAGCTCTTCGGCATGGAAGACCGGCGGTCGCTCGAAATGAAGTAAGTTTGGCGATCCTTTCGCTGACCAAGGCCCCCGGCGGTGACCGCCGGGGGCTTTTTTTAGTGCTTGACATCGACGGGTGAGTTTCATAAGTAACAAAGTTTATACCTGAACATACCCGAACCGGCGGCCGCCAGCCGGCCGCCGGCCAAACCGTTGCCGATTTTCAAGGAGCGAAGACGCATGCGTTTTTCCCGAATGTACCTGCCGACCCTGAAGGAGGAGCCGGCGGAAGCGGAAGTGGTCAGCCATAAGCTGATGCTGCGGGCGGGGATGATCCGCAAGCTGGCGGCCGGCATTTACAGCTACCTGCCTCTGGGCCTGATGGCGGTGCGCAACGTGGAGGCAATCATCCGCGAGGAGATGGCCCGGGCCGGAGCCCAGGAGCTGCTGCTCCCCGGGGTGCAGCCGGCGGAGCTGTGGCAGGAAAGCGGCCGCTGGGAGCAGTACGGGCGGGAGCTGCTGCGCTTCCGGGACCGGCACCAGCGGGATTTCTGTCTCGGACCGACCCACGAAGAGGTGATCACCGACCTGGTGCGCCACGAGATCCGCTCCTACCGCCAGCTGCCCCTCAACCTTTACCAGATTCAGACCAAGTTCCGGGACGAGATCCGACCCCGTTTCGGCCTCATGCGGGGGCGGGAGTTTATCATGAAAGACGGCTACAGCTTCGACGCCGACGACCGGGGCGCCGAGGAGAGCTATCGACTGATGCACGAGGCCTACAGCCGGATCTTCAGCCGCTGCGGCCTGGACTACCGGGCCGTGGAGGCTGATTCGGGAGCCATCGGCGGTGCCTTTTCCCACGAGTTCGTGGTCTTGGCCGCTTCCGGCGAAGATGCCATTGCCACCTGCAGCGCCTGCGATTATGCCGCCAACGTGGAAAAGGCGGCCCGGGTCTGCCAGCCGCCGGCCGCTCCCGGCGGTCAGCCGCCGGCGGTTGAGGAAGTGGCCACTCCCGGCTGCGCCGCCATCGAAGAAGTGAGTAAATTCCTGGGCATTGATGCCGAAGAGACGGTAAAGTCGATGGTCTACGAAACCGAGGCCGGCCTCTGCCTGGTGGTGGTCAACGGTAGTCGTCAGGTGAGTGAGACGAAATTGAAAAATGCCCTCGGGGCCCAGTGGCTGCGG
>JAFDMG010000119.1 GCA_019306045.1 Deltaproteobacteria bacterium
AAGAGGCGGGGTCCGACCCGGAAGCCGGCAGCGAACGCACAAATTCCGCCAGGGTTCCCGGGTAATGGGGCAACAGCTTGTCAAGTTTGGTCATGGTTATTATTTCGCGAATTGGCGGCGGAAAGTTAACCAGAATAAAACGGCAGCCGGAGCGCCGGCATTTTTGCGCCATCATCACCAGGCAGCCGAGGGCGGAACTGTCGACAAAACCCAACTGACTGCCGTCGACGGCCAGCACTTCGAGAGCTTGCTGGAGCACCGCGTTGGCTTCCTTGAGCACGAAGTCAACCTGGGAAGCGTCAAAAACTCCCTGCAAACTCAGGGCTGAACCGGTGGGAAACCGTTGCCAAGTCAATTCCATCGCCCACTCACTCGCCGCTCCGGGATAAACGACCACGCCCCGGCCGACCGATCCGCGGCAAGAACGGCGGGGCACCGGCAGAGGCAAACCTTCTCAACCGCCATGCCCGCTGCCCTCCCGCAGGTAAGAAGAAAGGATTCCCCGGCGGCACAAACAACCCAGCAAGGCAGCCGCTTCCCGGCCCCGGGCCACCGGCGTCCGGCAGGCAACCAGGCCCAGGGCCGCCGACTCGGTGCTCAGGGTGGCCAGGCCGTCATAACCTTCGAGGAGAAAGCGGAACAGGGAGATCCGCCGGGGCCGCAAACGACAGTGAAAAAGGATCATCCCCTCATCTGCCATAGCCGTCTCCTCTTTGCCAAGCCGCCAAAGATACCGTAACTATTCAAAATATCATTTATAACGCAAAAAAACAACCATAGATGCCGGCGCCCGGCAGCCACGAAAAAACGCAATTTCCGCTAAACATTTTGTCGGCAAATGACGAACATTTTTTCCATGGAAAGCCTGCCGACGACGACAGAAACCATTCTCACCCCCCTGTACGAGTTCCGCAACCACCTGGTCAACGGCGCCGACGACCTTCCCCGCCTGCCCGAAGTGGTGCAGCAGATCCTGGAGTGCAGCCGGGACGTCCAGGCCAATGCCAGGAAACTGGCGGCCATCATCAGCGGCGACGCCGCCATCTCTTCCCGGATCCTGAAAACCGTCAACTCGGCCTATTACGGCTTCCCCGGCCAGATAACCTCCATCCGACACGCCGTCGTCCTTATCGGCTTCCGCGAAGTTGTCAACCTGGCCATCGGCCTCGCCCTGACCGGCTTCCTGGAGAAAAACCATCCCGAACCATTCTACCGCGAGTTTCGCGGCCACTCGCTGGGCACGGCCAATTTTGCCCTCCTGCTGGCCCGTAAATTCAACTATCACGACCGGGCCACCGTCTACACCGGCGGCCTGCTGCATGATTTCGGCATGTTGATGCTGTTTTCCTGGCGTCCCGACACCTACAAAGAGATCATCAGCCTGTCGCTGGCGGAAAGGCAGCCTCTGGCGGTCAGCGAAAGAGAACTGCTCGGCTTCGACCACCTGGAAGCAGGCAAACTTGTCGGCTATCTCTGGCGCCTGCCGGAGCCACTACAGCTCTGCATGTACGGCCACAACAGTGTCAAGGCCGTTTCCGGGCGGGAACCGGGCATCTACCTGGCCATCATCGACCTGGCCAACATCCTCTCCTACCGGGCGGGCTTTCCCGCCACCGCCGGGATTCCGGCCCCGGGACTGGCCAGAACCACCTGGCGGGAGCTGCAGGGAAAAATGCCGGGGCTCAAGCGGGCCATGCTGGAAGCCTGGATTGAGGAGATGCGGCCCAGCATCAAAGAGGCCCTGATGGGAACGACGTAACCGAATCATGGACCAGATAATCAGCGAACATTTTCACCGCCTGCACCGGGAAGTCGCCGACCGCACGGGTGAGCTGTCGGCCATCTGCGAGCTCCTGGAGCTGGCCGCCGCCCGCTTTGACGCCAGCAGGCAGGAGGCAGCGGCCGGCATCATGGAGATCGTCCTTCGTCACACGGGGGCAGACAGCGTCATTCTCTCCTGGCAGACAGCGGGGAATGGCACCAACGAACCGGAACCGCTCTGCCTCTCCCTGACGGCCGCCGGCGCCCCGGAAGTCGGCCTGGCGGCGGCGAAGACACTGCTGACCACGGCCACGCCAGCGGCGGGGGAACCGCGGCGGCTGGGAGAGCACAGCTTTCTGCTCCTGCCGCTGACGGCAGCCGGGGAACGGCTGGGCTGCCTCGGCATCGGCCACCGGCAACAGGACTTTTTCTCCCCGGCCCGGCTGAGATTCATCAACCTGCTGCACAAGGAACTGGGCAGCATTTTTCTCCTGTTCGACAAGCAGAAAAAACTGCTGGCCGCCCAGAAAAGCCGGGAACAGCTGAAACAGTTTTTCTCCCCGGAAATCGTGCCGGAGATTTTCGCGGCCACCACCGATCTGCCCGGGGTCAAGACTGCAGCGGCAACCATTCTTTTCGCCGACCTCCGGGGTTTTTCCTCCCTGACCGAAACCGGCGAGGCGGGCGGAATTGCCTGCCTGCTAAACTGCTTTTACCGCGAAATGAGCCGCATTGTCTTTTCCTGGCAGGGCACCCTGGAAAGGTTTGTCGGCGACGGTTTCCTGGCGCTTTTCGGAGCGCCGACCCGGCGCTCCGACGATCCCTGGCGGGCCCTGCAGGCGGCTATCCAGATGCAGCAGCAGTGGCAACAGCAAACCATCGCTGCTGACGGTCCACCGCTGGCCGTTGGCATCCACAGCGGCGAAGTCATGGCCGGCTTTCTCGGTACCGGGGAACTGCTTACCTACACGGCGGTCGGCGACCCGGTGAACACCTGTCACCGCATAACCACCATCGCCGCCGGGAACCAGATCCTGGTTTCCGCCGCCACCGTCAGGCAGCTGGAGCAGTCTCCCCACGCTTCCCGGCTGGCCGGGCTGCTGGCACCCTGCAAACAGGCCCAGAGTTTCCGGGGCATGCGGAAGGCCCTCGACCTCTACCAGGTCGTCGGTCAACCGGCAAAATAGTCCTCAAGAAAAGGGAAAAACCGACGAAATGAAAGCCATGGACGAACGACGTAATTTTCAGCGGGTCGACAAGCCCCTCGGGGTTGATTTCAGCTTCCTGGGAGAACCGGCCGGCATCGCCGGCAACAACGTCTTCAGCGGTTTTATCGAAGACATCTCCCTGGGCGGCATCAGGATCCAGCTGCGCGAGCGCTACGGCAAACTGTACCGGGTCGCCCTGCAGGGGGAGCGGATAAAAATGTCCTTCTCTTTCCCCCAGTTCGACCACACGGTGTTCACCACCGGCATCATCCGCTGGTCGAAAAAAACCACCGAGCACACCGATCAATTGATCACTCTCGGCGTCAAGTTCATCGACCTCGCCCCCACCGACCAGCAGTACCTGGAAAACTACCTGAGCAGCAGCCAAGGAGACCAGAACCTGCTGTGGGATTTGTGGAACAAGGAAATCAGACCATGAACGTCCTCCAGCTCAACCCGGAAAGCCAACAACCGGCAGACAATCAACTGAAAACCAGGTTCTGGGCCGTGGGGGGCGGCAAGGGCGGCGTCGGCAAAAGCATTGTCTCGCTCAACCTGGCCTACTGGCTGGCCAAGCTCGGCCACCAGGTTATCCTGGTCGATGCCGACCTGGGCGGCGCCAACCTCCACACCCTGCTGGGGATCAAGTTTGTCAACCACACCCTGGCCGACTACCTCAACCGGAAAGTCGATTCCCTGGACAAGATAACCATCGACACCCCGGTCAACGGCCTGCAGCTCATCTGCGGCGCCAGTGACATCGTTGGCCTGGCCAACCCCAAGTATACCCAAAAGATGAAACTGATGCGGGCCCTGCAGGACCTGCAGGCCGACCACCTGATCCTCGATCTGGGAGCCGGAACCGACTACAATACCTTGGACTTCTTCCTCTACTGCCACCACAAAATCGCCGTCTTGACGCCGCAGCCCACCGCCCTGCAGAACGGCTACGGCTTCATCAAGAGCGCCATTTACCGGGCCATCAGCAAAGCTTTCGGCCGCAACACCCGCCTGGGACCGCTGCTCAAAAGGGCCACCGACCAGAACAGCAGCGAGCCCATCGCCTCGATGGAGGAGCTGGCCGCCGCTTTCGCGGCGGTGGCCCCGGAATACGGGGAGAAGCTGCAGGAAATCCTCGCTGGTTTCCACCTCTACCTGATCACCAACATGGTCAAAACCGGCCGGGACCGGAAAGCGGCGGAAATAATCCAAACGGTAATCAAGAAATACCTGCAGCTGCCCAACATCACCCTGCTGGGCAACATCCCCTACGACCAGCAGATCGAGGAGTGTGTCGCCAGGATGACCCCCGCCTTCCTGACCAACGCCAAGAGCCAGTCGGCAATGGAATTCTACAGCCTGGTCAACACCGTCATCCGCGAGGGCCACAACGAAATCACCGCGGCGGCCGAAAACCAGACCACCATCCCGGCCGCCACCACCTGACGACCGCCTCATAGTAAGCAAAATATGAAAGGCCCCGGGGAAGCAGTTCCCGCGGGGCCGTGGGTAGGGACGGTGTGTTGTCACCTACCGCTTTTCCCCTTGCCGCAAACCAAGGGCCTCAGCGCCCTCCCCGGCCGAAAAGAATCACCTTGATGGTTTCCAGGACGATAAAAAAGTCGAGCACCGGCGACAGGTACTTGATGTAATAAAGCTCATACTGCAGTTTTTCCTTGGCATCTTCCACCGAAGCGCCATAGGGGTAGCGCACCTGGGCCCAGCCGGTGACCCCCGGCTTGACGGTAAAACGCTGGTCGTAATAGGGGATCTCTTTTTTCAGTTGATCGACAAAGTATTTTCGCTCCGGCCGGGGACCGACAAAACTCATGTGGCCCATGAAAATGTTGAACAGCTGGGGCAGCTCGTCCAGTCTTGATTTGCGGATGAATTTGCCCACCCGGGTCACCCGGTCATCCTTCTCCCGGGCCCACACCGGCCCGTCCTTCTCGGCATCGGTGCGCATGGAGCGAAACTTGATCAATTTGAACGGCTTTTCCTCCTCGCCCAAGCGTTCCTGAACAAAAAACACCGGTCCGGGGGAGTCGAGCTTGACCGCCAAGGCTACCAGGAGCATCACTGGCGCCGCCACGACGATACCAACCGCAGCCAGGGTCATGCCAATGAGCCGCTTGATTACTTTCGTTTTGTGGGGCTTTTTGAACCCTTCAGTGAAAATCAGCCAGCTGGGACGGAGGTTGTCTACCAGGATTTTCTTTTCCAGCCGCTCATAGAAGTCAACGTCCTCGACCACGGTGATCCCGGACATCTTGCAGCGCAGCAGTTCCTCGGCCGGGAAAACCCCCCGCCGCTCGCCCATGGAAACCACGATCAGGTTGACCTTCCGGGCCATGGCCTCCGTGTAGATCTGCCGATAATCATCGATATGCAGCTGCTTGTCCACCGGCAGCCGGCTGTCCCCGACCACGGCCACGATCCGGTAGCCGGAATTGCCCCGTTGAATGCTTTCATGGATCTGGCGGGAAACCAG